>CBETNY010000393.1:0-2428 GCA_965537275.1 uncultured bacterium
AATTTTATATTTTATTGTTAATCCATAACCCGACGTGCTGAGAAAATCTTTTTTTCGATGAATTTCCATAAAAATTCCTTCACAAACGTTGGTTCGTTCACCTCATCAAATGAGCAGCCAAAAGTACAAATTCAATGGAATTAATAAAGGCTCTGTGAACGGCTTATTTTATTCCACGTCTAAATTAGCCCTTAATCAAACGAACAAACGCAATATTGGCTAAATTAGCAATCGAATTGTTTAGCCCATAAACAGGGCCGGATAGCTTCGAATTAAACACTTAAATTTCAAATTATTAACCTCAAAAAATTGCATATGATTTTATTAAATCCAAACAACTACGACCGTTATTATCCCGATGAACACAGCAAGGAGCTGATGCTCAAGACCATTGAATTTTTCGAAAACAAAGGACTTTCGAAAATCAAGAACGATGATCACGAACGGGTATGGTATCAGGATTTTATCGACTTTGTAAAAGAGAACAAAGTTTTTGCTCATTTATTGACGCCAAAGGCCGATGCCCTTGACGAAGATTCGCGCTGGGACATGTGGCGTATCCAGGGTTTTAACGAAATTCTCGGGTTCTACGGTTTGCCTTACTGGTATGTGTGGCAGGTAAGTATTCTGGGACTGGGGCCGATTTGGATGTCGAAAAATGAAAAGATGCGTAAACAGGCCGCTGAATACCTTCAGAACGGATCTGTTTTTGCTTTCGGACTGAGTGAGCGCGAACATGGTGCTGATGTTTATTCCACCGAGATGACCTTAAAAGAGGTGGAACCGGGCAAATATGTGGCCAATGGTTCAAAATATTACATTGGAAATGCCAATGCTGCCGATATGGTATCCACCTTTGGCAGAATGGACAATTCGGACGACTACGTATTCTTTGTAGCCAACTACCAAAACCCCAACTACGATTTGGTAAAAAACACCGTAAACAGTCAGAATTATGTTGGTGAATACCGATTGGTAAATTACCCGGTGAGTGAGGATGAGGTGTTGGTAAAAGGCAGTGAAGCCTGGGATACGGCACTCAACACGGTAAACGTCGGGAAATATAATTTGGGATGGGCTTCCATCGGCATGTGCACGCATGCCCTTTATGAAGCAATAAACCATGCTTCAAACCGTCAATTATACGGCATGCACGTCACCGATTTTCCCCATGTAAAACGGATGTTTGTGGATGCTTACGCGAAACTAACAGCCATGAAGATGTACGCCATGCGTACAGCCGATTACATGCGTTCGGCATCGCGCGACGACCGCCGCTACCTGCTTTACGATCCGTTGGTAAAGATGAAAGTTACCCTGGAGGGCGAAGATGTGGTCAATTTACTTTGGGATGTTATTGCCGCCAAAGGTTTTGAGAAAGATACTTTTTTCGAAATGGTGACGCGCGACATCAGGGCTTTACCCAAGCTGGAAGGAACGGTCCATGTAAATGTGGCACTGGTCAATAAATTTATCCAGAACTTCCTGTTTAATCCCAAAGAATATCCCGAAATTCCCCAACGTAACGACATTGCCGACGACACCTATTTGTTCAACCAGGGACCTACCCACGGTTTGAGTAAGATACAGTTTCACGATTACCACCTGGCATACGACTTGTTTGACACCCCAAATCTTGCCATCTTTAAAGAACAAATTGATGCCTTTAAATTGATGTTGGTGAAAGCTCCGGCAGATAAAAATCAGCAGCGCGACATTGATTTAATGCTCAATGTAGGGCAACTCTTTACACTCGTTGTATATGGTCAATTGATTTTGGAAGAAGCAAAAATTCTGGAGATGGATCTCGATTTGATTGATCAGATTTTTGAATTTATGGTTCGCGACTTTGCCAAATTTGCCGTTGATTTATACGGACGTCAAGGCTTAACCGAGGAACAGGCAACATGGGTACCCAAGATGATTAGAAAAGCCCATGCCGATTACAGCCGCTTTAATAAAATATGGAAAGAGGTGGAAGGGCTGAATGGTCTGTACACCATGAAACCGTAAACCCCTATCAAAATTAAAACACTAAATGGCCATCAATGGTCATAAAAAAAGCCCTTCACAGGGCTTTTTTTATGACTCATCTTTAAGCATATAAGGCTTCCATTTGTTCGCCGAATTTCTCAAGCACTTTTCTGCGTTTTAATTTAAGGGTAGGAGTCAGCATCCCATTTTCGATGGTAAAGGTTTCGTTGGAAAAAACAAACTTTCGGGGGATTTCATAACGCCCGAACTTCCCTTCCAGGTGCGCCTGGATTTCTTTAGCAATAAATTCCTGAACCACCGGCGAATTGACCAGCTTCTGAACTTTTGTTTTCAAATTTAACTCTTTGGCGGTCTGTTTCAAAATACCACAATCGGGAAGCACCAGACACACATTAAACGGTTTTCCATCGCCATAAATCATGGCATTTTCGAT
>CBETNY010000394.1:0-2419 GCA_965537275.1 uncultured bacterium
TATGGATTCCAAAAGCTAATTCTTATCTAATATGCGTTCTATCGCATCAAAATAGGAATTGGCCCATTCACCTGATTCAGACAAAAAATTCTTCTAAAAAAAGTTTTTTTAATTGGGAAAAGATTCGGATATTTGCAGCCCATTTTTAATTAAACATTAAACTTTAAAAATTAGACTGTTATGCCAGTTAAAATGAGATTACAACGACGTGGTAAAAAAGGGAATCCTTTTTTTCATCTCGTTATTGCGGATGGTCGTGCACCTCGAGACGGAAAATTTATCGAAAAAATTGGTACTTATGACCCAACAACGAGCCCGGCACAAATTAACCTGGATTTTGATTTAGCCTTAAGTTGGCTGCAAAAAGGAGCTCAACCTACTGATACAATGAGAGCTATCCTTTCGTACAAAGGAGTTCTTTACAAATATCACTTACTTAAAGGTGTTAAAAAAGGAGCTTTAACCGAAGCACAAGCTGAGGAAAAATTCCAAGCCTGGATGAAAGACAAAGAAGCCCGTATTGCTGCTAAAGCACAAGGAATTCAAGCAAAAAGCCAGGAAGAAGCAAAAGCCCGTTTAGAAGCCGAAACAAAAATTCGCGAAGCACGCGAGGCTGAATTTGCCAAAAAAAGAGCTGCTGCCCTTGAAGCCGAAGCCCAGGCTGCTGCCGAAAAAGCGGCCGCTGAAAAAGCAGAAGCTCCTGCTGAGGAAACAGAAGCCCCTGCTGAAGAAGCTAAAAAAGAAGAAAAAGAATAAATTTTTCATTCTTCTCATCATAAATAAGCCCGTTGATTCGGGCTTTTTTTTTGACGCCCTTTTCAACACAACAAAAATAGCTACACCAATTCCGGTTACAATCATGATAAAGAGGGCAACCCAAAATTTTTTTAACATACCTTTGTCTTCAAATTCAAAAAAATGAAACATCCGCCTCAAGACGCTGATCCATTTAAAGATTATTTCTATCTCGGCAAAATCACCAAAGTACATGGCTACGATGGAAAGGTAATGGCTTATTTGGATGTGGACGATCCTACGGCTTACGAAAATTTGGAAATGGTTTTCATCAACCTGCATCAACAAGCGGTTCCTTTTTTTATCGAATCCTCTTCACTAAAAAACAACAAACTACTTCTCCGGTTTCAGGATATCGATCATGCGGAAAAGGCTGCCGGATTGGTCAGCAAAGAACTGTTTCTTCCGCTTTCGATGCTGCCAAAACTCAGCGGAAATAAATTTTACTTTCATGAAGTGATTGGTTTTATGCTCATCGATGAGGAATTTGGCCCTCTGGGTACCATACAGGAAATTCTCGACTATCCCAATCAGGCCGTGATGCAAGTATTTTATCATGAGAAAGAGGTATTGATTCCAATTTCGGACACAGTGATTAAAAAATTAGATCGTCAGCATAAGAATATTTTTATCCAGGCTCCGGAAGGGCTGATTGATGTGTATCTGAATGATTGACAATGAAAAAAGTTGATTCGCGTCCTTTCCATTTCAAACAATTTAGCCTATACCATCACCGGTCGACCATGAAAGTGGGTACCGATTCGGTGCTGCTGGGCGTCTGGACACGGCTTCAGGGCGTCTGTGATGCGCTAGATATTGGAACAGGGAGCGGCATACTTTCGCTTTTGTTGGCAGCCCGTAGCCAATGTAAAGTCGATGCAGTAGAATTGGATCAGCCATCGTACGAAGAAGCAAAGGCCAATTTCGAAGCATCCCCCTTCTCCGACCAACTCCGTGCCCATCACGCCGATTTTAACACCTTTGCCGGCCAAGCCGATCAGCGGTATGACTTAATAATTAGCAACCCGCCCTTTTTCATCAACGACAGAAAGCCCGAAAACCAACATAAACGGATTGCCAGACATGCCGAAACACTAACCTACGAACAACTTATTGAAGGTTCTATTGGCTTGTTAAATCCATCGGGGAGGCTCTCTGTGGTGCTCCCCTACAGGGAAGGACTCCGGTTTATGAGCATCGCAAACGAAAAGGGCCTGTTTGCTCAACGACAACTGCTTATTTTTCCCAAACCGTGTGTACCACCCAACCGAATAAACCTCCAATTGGGATTGGAAGAAAAACCGCTGGAAAAACAAAAATTTATAATCCGAAACGAATCGGGTGATTTTACCGAACAATACCGCTCCTTCCTAAAAGATTTCTATATTAGTATTTAATGGTTAAATGATACCCCCCTACAAATTCGGCTGACACCGGTGGTCGACAGATCTTCTCTGACACAAAAATCTGCTTAAGATCAACAAATTAAAAAACAGCGTATACCCTTTTACGCAATCTGCCCGCGGAAAACCCCGTCAATGACAAAAACCAACCAACCATTCACCAATCCGGCTAATTCTTATTTTGATGCGCTGGAATAAATCCCGAAGGGATTTCTGACAAA
>CBETNY010000395.1:0-2417 GCA_965537275.1 uncultured bacterium
AATAGGAATTAGCCTGAAGACTTGTAAAAGATAAAAAGAGGCGCTACTGAAATTTCAGCTTCTTATCAATTTCGTCAACATAGGTACGAAATCGTTTATCGGTTTCAACAAGATTGTTAATGGTACGGCAGGCATGCAACACGGTAGCATGGTCTTTGTTACCGCACTGAAGACCAATGGTTGCCAGGGAACTTTTGGTATGTTTTTTTGAGAAATACATGGCCAGCTGACGTGCCTGAACAATTTCGCGTTTACGTGTTTTACTGTTAATCAAATCGATGGTAATGCCAAAATAGTCGCAAACCACCTTTTGAATATAATCGATCGAAATTTCACGGGTGGTGTTTTTAACAAACTTATCAATCATTTGCTTGGCAAGATCAAGTGTAATGGTCTTTTTATTTAAGGAGGCTTGTGCCACGATAGAAATCAAAGCTCCTTCCATTTCCCTGATGTTGGTAGTGATGTTATACGCCAGATACTCAATAACTTCATAAGGCATTTCAATACCATCGGCATACAGTTTTTTTTGCAAAATGGCGATGCGCGTTTCCAAATCAGGAACCTGTAGGTCAGCGGCAAGTCCCCATTTAAAACGAGAAAGCAAACGGGGTTCCATCCCCTTAAGCTCGACAGGCGCTTTATCGGAAGTCAAAATAATTTGCTTATGGTTTTGATGAAGATGATTAAAAACATGAAAGAAAATATCCTGCGTCTTCTCTTTCCCTGCCAGAAACTGAATATCATCCAGAATCAAAACATCAATCATTTGATAAAAATGAACAAAATCGTTTTGATTATTATTCCTAACCGAATCGATATACTGATTAATAAATTGCTCGGTTTGGACATAGAGCACCACTTTATCAGGAAAATTATTTTTCACCTGTAAACCAATGGCATGAGCCAAATGTGTTTTCCCGAGGCCAACCTGACTGTATATTAGGAGTGGGTTGAAAGCTGTTTTGCCGGGATTTTCGGCCACTGCCCAACCTGCCGATCGGGCCAGACGATTACAGTCGCCCTCCACAAAAGAATCGAATGAATAACTATCAACCAGTTGCGATTCAACTTTCAGCTTTTTTAACCCGGGGATTATAAAGGGATTAGGAATCTCACGCGATTTTCCCTGATTTAAATCAAGCGGCATATTTACCGGTTTATTATTCAATGCTTTCCGGTTGCTGGTCGGATAGTTGACCGTAACAGGCGCCTTGTTATTAAACCGGTTGTTATCCATGATAATACTGTACTCCAACCGACCATCATTGCCCATCTCTTTTTTGATGGTTTTCTTAAGTAACCCAATGTAATGTTCTTCGAGCCATTCATAAAAAAACTGGCTGGGCACCTGAATGGTTAAAACATTCTTTTCAATTTTTAACGGTTTAATGGGCTCAAACCATGTTTTGAAACTTTGATAAGGAATATTGTCCTTAATAACCGCCAGACAATTTTCCCACACTGCGACATGTTTACTTTTCATTGGATTGTAAGGGTTGTTTCATTTATTACCAATTTACTGAGCTGAAAATTATAAATCATTAGAAATCAATTTTCCGGGTTAAGGAGTCTTTCTTAATAATTTCTTAACAAAGAAAAAACATATTTCGTGCAAAAAAAAGCCTCAAGACTATTGACTTTTATTTTTTTTTATCGTATATGCGGTAACCTCCATGGTGACAAATAAATCTATTATTATCAATCAGTTACCTTTACTTTATATATATTCTTGAAACGTTGGGTAACAATTTTCCGGCGACTTTTATCAACCGCTAATTTCAATTTACAATCCATCCCGAAATCTCTGCTCAAAACCGTCAAATTTTCCTCTTTTACAATGCGCATCACATCATTCATTAAAGCATAAGTAAACTGTATTTGAAGGGTATGCGTAAGCTTTTTCTCTACAATTTCGGCCTCCGTCAGGGCTTCGTCGGCGGCCGTTTTATAGGCACGGATCAATCCACTCACCCCCAATTTTGTTCCACCAAAGTAACGAATAACCACCACCAAAACATTAAACAGAGAATGTGAATAGATTTGGTTTAAAATGGGTTTTCCTGCTGTGCCCGAAGGTTCGCCATCATCACTGCTTTTCGAAATTTCATTTTCCGGATTAATCCGCCAGGCATAGCAATGATGTCGGGCACTGTGGTGCTCGCGTTTTAAGGCTTCTATATTCGTTTTTGCTTCTTCCTCTGTATCCACATGCACCGCAACGGCAATAAATTTACTTCCCTTCTCTTTATATAACCCTTTGGCTGTGCCAGATATGGTTTTATACCGGTCTTTCTCATCCATATCCAAAAATAACAATTTTGTACAATTATGGCCTCATTTCCAATTTCAATGATTCGATTGTTCAGTTAAAATTAGTTAGCAATAAGCTTGTTTAAAGTCAAATTATTTTTATA
>CBETNY010000396.1:0-2412 GCA_965537275.1 uncultured bacterium
CTAAAAAGAACCCTTAATCGCCATCAAAAACAAAAACAGTAAATTCATTAGCACTCCTTACGTAATTCACTTAGAAATCAATTACCTTTATGGCCTGCAAGATAGAAACCATTGCCACAATACATTAAAGGACTAAACAGGATGCAAAATTTTGCTGAAAAAATCATGCGCTTTTACCGGCAACTCCATTTGCCGGACGGCTTAGATAATGGCGTAGAAGTACTTAACCCTTATCAGGATGAGTATGTATTACAAATATGCCGGCAGTTTTATCAACAATATTATTCTGATCATTACGACAGGAGAATCATTTTAGGAATCAATCCGGGACGATTTGGGGCCGGAGTAACAGGTATTCCGTTTACTGATCCGATCTGTTTGGCCGACGATTGTGGCATCGAAAATTCTTTTGACAAAAAAGCTGAGCTCTCGGCACAGTTTATCTATATGCTAATCAAAGTAATGGGAGGCCCCGAATTGTTTTACAAAAGATATTTTATTGGCGCAGTAAGTCCGTTGGGGTTCACCAAGGAGGGAAAAAATTTTAACTATTATGACGATTTGAAATTTCAGCGGAAGCTCAAACCCTTTATCATTCGCTCGTTGGTGCAACAAATTGCTCTGGGTGTACGCACTGAAAAATGCTACTGCCTGGGTCAGGGAAAAAATTACGCCTATTTAAAGCAATTAAATCAGGAACTACATCTCTTTGATGAAGTCATTCCCCTCCCCCATCCCCGCTGGGTGATGCAATACCGCCGAAAACAACTGGACGATTATCTTACCAAAATCAGTCGTTTGCTGACCATATGAATGTAAAATTGTCAGTTTACGCCCTGCCTGCATCCTTCTTTAAACATAGTTATCTTTCTATATATTCCGTTTTAACCTAATTACCTGTGATGTATTTTACAGCCTTTAAGGATGGCATACTTTATGATTGGCCCTTGGCCATTTACTTAAAACTTAAAAAAAATTTAGATATGGTATTACCAACAAATTTAAAGCACGTGGCCACCGAGGCCGAATTAAATGAACTATTGAAAAGCCATGAGAACGTAATGGTATGCTGTGGTCGCATGGGCCCCATGTGTGTTCCGGTTTACGACCTGATGGAAGAGTTACAGGATGAATATCCTCATGTTGAGTTTCGTGATATGTTGTTTGACAACCCCGAAGCGGCTGTCATTCGTAATCTTCCGGAATGCAGAGGTTTTATGGGGCTTCCCTTTACCGTCTATTATAAAAACGGGAAAGTGGTGAAAGCCACGAGCAGTATTCAAAACAGAGAGCAAATTACCGCCATTCTGGATTCGGAATTTAAAAAATAAAGCAAGTTTAAAAGATGGATAAAAATCAATTCGAGGTAATTGTCTTGGGAGCCGGTCCGGCAGGTTTAACGGCCGGTATTTATTTGGGACGCTCCAAAGTCAACACCCTTATTTTGGATACCGGTACAGCAGGTGGGCAAATGGTACTCACCTACGAAGTGGCCAATTATCCGGGGGTGAAAAACATCAGCGGCTACCAGCTCTCTTCCATCATGAAAAACCAGGCCAAAAGTTTTGGCTGTACCATTAAAACAGGTATCAAGATTGAAGAGATGCAGCTGGATGGAAGCACCAAAAAGGTTCGTCTATCCAATGGACAGGAATACACTTCAAAATCCATCATTCTGGCAACCGGCGGCCGTTCGCGCATGCTTAACGTTCCGGGTGAAGAAGAGTTCAAAGGTCGCGGCATTTCGTATTGTGCCACTTGTGACGGCGATTTTTTTCAGGATAAAGAGATTGTGGTAGTCGGCGGTGGCAATTCGGCTCTGGAAGAGGCAGTGGCCTTGACAAAATATGCGAGCAAGGTAACCATCCTGCATGAATTTGACCATTTTCAGGCTTTTCAGCATGCCGTTGAAGAGGCTCAAAAGCATCCCAAAATTGATTTTATCATGACTTCTCACATCACCAGGTTTTTTGGTGACGAAAAGTTAAAAGGTATTCAATATAAAAACCTTCAAACCGGTGAAGAAAAAGAGATGCCCATCGACGGGGTATTTATCTTTATTGGCTATGAAGCCAACACACAATCTCTCCAAAACGGCATGGTGAAGCTCAACCAATGGAATGAGGTAATCACCGACGAAAAGCTCCAAACCAACCTTAATGGCGTGTTTGCTGCCGGCGATTGCCGTGCCAAACGCTACCGTCAAATCACCACAGCGGTTGCCGATGGCACTATTGCCGCTTTAAATGCCATGGAATATGTTAACAAGCTGAAATAGTGTTATTTCACGCTAAGTTGTTGACCGATGGATAGATGATTCATTAAAATTCATTGAGATTCCGGAAGGAACCTTCGTTTGCTTCCGGAATTTTTATTTCTGCCTGTTTTGGGGTGGAGAAATAAGCAGGCTCA
>CBETNY010000397.1:0-2406 GCA_965537275.1 uncultured bacterium
CAAGTTAACTACTGCTACGCCCACCATTTTTCCCACTTTCGCGCACAAAATTACTTCGCCTGTTTTATCCGGCTTATTTTGTCATCATGCCTAAATGGAAAACATTAAGCCAGGTTCAGCTCTTTGATAATCTCATCCACCTTATTTTCAAGGTGTTGATTTACTTTATCAAAATCGTCAGCGTGATGAAGAGGTTCTTTCATTCCAAAATAGAATTTTATTTTTGGTTCGGTACCCGATGGCCTTACGCTTACTTTGCTTCCATTTTCCGTAAAGAATTGTAACACATTGGAGGCAGGCAACTCGATGGGAGTTTCTACTCCGTTGCGTAAGTTTTTCGATACCCCTGAGAGGTAATCTTTAATCATGACCACCGGTGATCCGCCCAACGATTTTGGCGGATGGGCCCTGAAATCATCCATCATTTGTTTGATTTCCTCCGCTCCTTTTTTCCCTTTTCGAACCACCGAAACCAGTTTTTCTTTATAAAAACCAAATTCAACATAAAGCTGTTTCAGCATGTCATACATCGAGACTCCCCGGTCAGCGGCCCAAACAGCCGTTTCGGCAAGCATGGCACACGAAATCACCGCATCTTTATCGCGCACAAAATCGCCTACCAGATAGCCGTAACTCTCCTCGCCACCGCCAATGAAGGTTTTTTTACCTTCAAAACGTTTAATAATGTCAGCAATGTATTTAAAGCCGGTCAGCACATCGTAGTGCTCCACTTTATATTTTTCAGCCAAATCGACCAGTAATTCGGAGGTAACAATGGTTTTTACGATAAATTCTTTTCCGGTGAGTTTTTTATTTTCGCTCCATTTGGTCAACAAGTAGTTCATCAGCAGCGAAGCAGCCTGGTTTCCATTGAGCAGGACAAAATCGTTCCCATTTCTTACGGCAATTCCCACACGGTCGCCATCGGGGTCGGTGGCCATTACCAAATCGGCACCAATTTGCTTGGCCTGATTGATGGCCATTTCGAGGGCTGCCGATTCTTCGGGATTGGGGGATTTTACCGTGGGAAAATTCCCATCGGGAACCGACTGTTCTTTAACAATATGGATGCTTTCAAATCCAAAACGCTCCAAAGCCTTCGGCACCAGGGTGATACCCGTACCATGCAAAGGCGTATAAACAATTTTAAAATTCTTCTGGCGCTGAATCACCTCCGGCGATAAGCTCAAGGCTTTCACCTTTTTAAGGTATGCATCGTCCACCTCTTTGCCGATGCTTTGAATTAAATCGGGATTTCCCTTGAACCGGATTTCTTCTATCCCATTGATTTTATTCACTTCAGCAATGGTATTTTTATCGTGGGGACTGATTAGTTGTCCGCCATCTTCCCAATAAGCTTTGTATCCATTGTATTCTTTGGGATTGTGCGAAGCGGTAATGTTGATACCGCCCTGGCATCCCAGGTGGCGGATAGCAAACGAAAGTTCGGGGGTGGGCCGTAAATCTTCAAACAAATAAACCTGTATGCCGTTTGCTGAAAACACATCCGCTGTAATTTGGGCAAAATAGCGGCTGTTGTTACGCGAATCGTGGGCAATCACGACTTTAAGTAATTTTTTGTCGGGAAAATTAATTTTCAAATAATTGGCAAATCCCTGGGTAGCCGCCCCGACCGTATATTTGTTCATCCGGTTTGAACCCACACCCATGATGCCTCTAAGGCCTCCGGTACCAAATTCCAGGTCACGGTAAAATGCTTCGGTTAGTTCTTGCGGATCGTTGGCCATCATTTGACGAATGGCAGCTTTGCTCTCTTCATCGTAAGGACCATCAAGCCATTGTTGGGCTTTTTTCAAAATGTTCGGTTCGATATTCGTTTTCATGCTTTCCTGTTTTTGTAATTTATTTCTCATTTATTGGTTCAGTAAACGTGATCGCTTTACAGGTTACCAGTCTTCAGCTGGCGGATCACTTTTGTTAAACTATCGAGCCAGTAAGGGACTTCCACCCCACCGGCCGATTTTATTTTAGCTTTATTGAGCACACTGTAAAAGGGCCGGTTGGCTTTGGCCGGAAAATCTTTCGACTCAATGGCATTTACCTGACAATCGACACCGGCTTCGCGCATAATCGCTTTAGCAAAATCATACCAGCTAATCACCCCTTCGTTGGAATAATGATAAAGTTCTACTTTGTGATTTTTGATTTTATCATTGGCAACAAGGTCTAAAATGGCTTTGGCCAAATCACCGGCATAAGTCGGGGTACCAATTTGGTCGACCACAACGCCCAGCGAATCTCTTTCTTTCCCCAGACGGAGCATGGTTTTTACAAAATTATTTCCGAAAGCCGAGTAAAGCCACGCCGTTCGAAGGATGATGGCTGTTTCAGCGTACTTCTGAACAGCCTTTTCTCCCTCAAGCTTTGTAAGACCATAATAGGAAT
>CBETNY010000398.1:0-2402 GCA_965537275.1 uncultured bacterium
TGTCGTGAATACCGGAAGCATTGATTTTTACATTCAGGAAGGCTCCTTCCACAGCCGTAAGGGCACATAAAGCACCTACACCGGCATCGGACACCGAATTGGGATTCCCATTTTCAGCCATGGCACGCATAATTTCTACCGACTTGTAGGATGTCTCCATCACTTTAAATGGAATTTCCATGGCTATTTTCGAGGCTTGCTGAATGGCTTCATTTCGGATTTTCTTTTCTTCGTCCGTTTTTTTAGGTAAGGCAAAAGCCTCCATAATCCGGTTAAAAGCGCGCGTATCTTCATCCACGAGGTGTAAAAGGGTGTCTTTTAACTTTTGTCCCCGTTCGGCTACTTCCGAAAAGGTCTCCCATTGGTCGTCCCATCCTCTTTTATGTGCTGAAAGGTTGGCAACCATGGTGCCCAACGACACGCCCAAAGCACCTACGTAAGCCGAAATTGAACCGCCACCGGGTGCCGGTGATTCCGAAGCAGTTTCGTTGGCAAAAGCCGTGAGGTTCATGTCAACCAATTTTTTTTCGGGCTCTTCCAATAAAAATTCGATGATTTTTTCTTTCGGGTTGAATGGTTTCAAATCATCCAGTCCCATGGATTTAATGGCAATTTTTAACAATTCGTCATGGTCAACGCCTACCGACCGTTTTTGTTTTCTGAGAAAATAGCGTCCGGCTTCGAGCATGGCCTCCAGGGGGATAAGTCCCACCAATTCGGAACCGGTGACCCGGATGCCGCGGGCATCGGCTTTTTTACAAACTTCGTCGAAGGCTACGTGAACCGGTGTGATGCTGATATTGGTCAGGTTCATGGATATCTGGGCAATTCCATACTCTTCGATATACCAGCCAATGGCTTTTACCGCCTTTAGCGAACCGGGAATCATCACGGGTTGGCCGTTATCATCTTTTACAATCTTGCCGGTGATGGGGTTGCCGATTCGTTTGGCCCGTCCCCGTTCGCGCACATCGAAGGCAATGGCATTGGCCCGGCGGGTGGAAGTGGTATTCAGGTTTACATTAAAGGCTACCAGAAAATCGCGTGCCCCCACAGCAGTGGCACCGCTACCGGCCACCTGGTCGTTGAATTCAGCAGGACCAAAGTCGGGTTTCCAATGTGGATTGGCCAGTTTCTCAGCCAGCCCTTCGTACTCACCCGAACGGCAATTGGCCAGATTTTTTCTTTCCTCCGTAAAGGCTGCATTCTCATAGCAATACACCGGTATGCCGAGCTCTTCTCCCAGCCTTTTGGCCAATTTACGGGCATATTCAACGGTTTCGTCCATGGTGATGTTCGAAACAGGCACCAGAGGGCATACATCGGTGGCTCCGAATCGTGGGTGTTCACCATGGTGGTGCCGCATGTCGATGACTTCGCGCGCCTTTTTTACCGCCTGAAAGGCTGCTTCGATGACTTCGTCAGGGGTTCCTACAAAAGTGACTACAGTACGGTTGGTGGCGGCTCCCGGATCAACATCCAGAAGCTTGACGCCTTCTATCTTTTCGACTTCATCGGTAATTTGCCTGATGACTGCCATGTCGCGACCTTCACTAAAGTTAGGGACGCATTCTATGAGTTGTTTCATTGACTAATTTTTTATAAAATATTGATTCTTTTTATTATGATTCATCCATTTGAATGTCAACCAAAAAGGTTTTTTCTGCCACAAGTAATTTGGATTCAAAATTAAGGTTTTTCCGGGTTCATCACTTTTCCGTTCAGGATCACCGTTTCTACTTTGTTGCTTCCAAAGGCATAGGGCATAAATTCAATGCCGGGGATGGGTTTGGTGATAAAAAGGTTGGCTATTTTGCCTCTGGCAATGCTCCCCAGTTGGTGGCTTAATCCCATGGCATAGGCCGTGTTGATGGTGGTGGCATTAATTCCTTCCTCGGGAAGTAAGCGATAAGCAATGCTTGCCATGGATAAAATAAACTGCATGTTGCCCGAAGGAGCTGACCCCGGATTAAAATCACTGGCCATGGCAATGGGAAGCCCGGCATCAATCATTTGGCGGGCCGGGGCGTAAACCATTCCCAAAAAGAATGCTGCACCGGGCAAAAGGGTAGGCATGGTTTCCGAATTTAAAAGGGCTTTTATCTCGTCGTCACCGGTATACTCCAAATGATCAACCGAAAGGGCATTGTATTTTACACCTGCCTGAATTCCTCCCGAATAATCCAACTCGTTGGCATGAATTTTCCCCCGAAGACCATATTTTTCTCCGGCTTCCAGTATTCGTTCGGTATCTTCCACCGTAAAGAAACCTTTGTCGCAAAATACATCTATAAAATCGGCCAATCCCTCTTCGGCCACTTGTGGCAACATTTCGTTGATAACCAAATCTACGTAGGCAGTTTGCTTTCTTTTGTATTCGGGAGGTACCGCATGGGCTCCCA
>CBETNY010000399.1:0-2392 GCA_965537275.1 uncultured bacterium
GGAGCTTTTGACGACCCAGAAAAACAGAAATCCCGACCTTCCGGCCGGGATTTTGCTTTGCGGAGAGTAAGGGATTCGAACCCTTGGTACCCGCGAGGGTACAACGGTTTTCGAGACCGCCCCGTTCGACCACTCCGGCAACTCTCCGGGCGCAAAAATAGAAAAATATGGCCTTTCTCAGGCAGATTACCGAAAATTTTGTTTATCACCAGCAATTCACTGTTTTAGCGTATTGAAATATTGTGGTTTGGCTAAACAGACTGCCTTTTCAATATCCTCTTTTCGCGCGGTTTCGATTTTCTAGCCTTCCCCATTTTTTTACATTAAAATAGACCAATTATAAATAGTATTTTTTTGTACCTTTGCACACGAATAAAAAATGAAAGCATCATGTCACAGAAAAGACAATATACTTTAGACAATACAAATAAAAAAACACTTGAAAAGTGGTATCGGTTAATGACCCTGGGCCGGCAGCTCGATGAAAAAGCACCCAATTACCTGAAACAGGCATTGGGATGGTCGTATCATGCACCTTATGCCGGTCACGATGGAATTCAATTGGCTATTGGCCAACATTTTGATCGGGAAAATGATTTCCTGTTTCCCTATTACAGGGATATGTTAACGGTAATTTCAGCAGGGCTGACGGCTGAAGAAATTATTTTAAATGGGATCTCAAAAGCCACCGATGTAGGGAGTGGTGGCCGTCACATGTCCAATCACTTTGCAAAGCCCGAGTGGCACATTCAAAATGTATCCTCGGCTACCGGTAACCATACCCTGCATGCAGTAGGTACCGCCCGATCCATAAAAATTTATCAGGGCAAAGGAGTTTCTATCAGCTCGCAGGGGGAGTCGTCTACTTCTGAAGGCTATGTTTTTGAAGCGATTAATGGCGCTGCTAAAGAACAACTTCCGGTGGTTTTTGTATTCCAGGACAACCAATATGGAATTTCAGTTCCACAGCGTGATCAATCGGGAAACCGGCGTGCGGCAGAAAATTATCGTGGTATAAAAAATCTGAAAATCATGTACTGCGATGGTAAAAATGTATTCGATTCGATGAATGCCATGGCGGCGGCCAAAGACTTTGCCCGGCGCAATAGCCAGCCGGTCATTTTACATGCCAATTGTGTCAGGATTTTATCGCATTCCAACTCCGATCGTCATGAACTGTATCGCGATGACAACGAACGGCATTGTGTTCGGTTGTCTGACCCGCTGACGCGTTTTAGAATTCAACTGTTGCATTCCGGTAAATTTTCCGAAGAGGAGTTAACAGTCATTGACAAAGAACAAAAAAAGGTGATTTCGGCTGCCCATAAAAAAGCACTGAAAGCGCCTGACCCTGATCCGAAGTCAATTTTTGATTTTGTTTCGCCCGAACCTTATCAAAGCACCAAATATCCCGAAGGAATCCATGATGGATCGAAAGGTGAAAAACTGAAACTGATTCAGGCGCTCAACACAACCCTGAAGGCTGAATTCCGGCTTAATCCGGATACCTTTATCTGGGGGCAAGACATGGCCAATAAGGACAAGGGCGGCATTTTTAATGTCTCCAAAGGCATGCAGCAGGAATTTGGTAAAGTTCGTGTGTTTAATGCGCCCATTGCCGAGGATTACATCGTGGGAACCTCCAACGGTATGAGCCGTTATGATGATAAAATCAGGGTGGTTATTGAAGGTGCCGAATTTGCTGATTATTTTTGGCCGGCCATGGAACAGCTGGTCGACAGTTCGCACGACTACTGGCGAAGCAATGGCAAATTTTCACCCAATGTGATTATTCGTTTGGCTTCGGGCGGTTACATTGGAGGTGGACTCTACCACTCACAAAATATTGAAGCCACGTTGACTACCTTGCCGGGATTAAGGGTTGTTTATCCTGCTTATGCAGATGATGCGGCCGGTTTGTTGCGTACAGCCATCCGCTCGAGAGGCTTAACGCTTTTCCTTGAACCAAAGGCCTTATACAACGATCCCGCCAGCGAAGCCGTCGTTCCTGATGATTTTGAAGTGCCCTTTGGAAAATGCCGCGTCAGGAACCAGGGAAGCGATTTGAGTATCATTACCTATGGAAATACATTGCCGATGTGTCTGAAAGTGGCTGAACAAATTCAGTCAGATTCGGGTCATTCTGTTGAAGTGGTTGATGTACGTTCTTTACTTCCGCTCGATGAGGAGGGAATTCTCCAATCTGTGAAGAAAACCAACCGGGTTATGGTGGTTCATGAAGATAAAACATTTTCGGGTTTCGGTGGGGAAATTGCTGCCATGATCACCGAAAAAGCTTTTGAATGGCTGGATGCCCCTGTTAAAAGGGTGGGATCTACCTTTACCCCAATCGGTTTTAACCGTATTCTTGAAAAAGCTATTTTACCCGATG
>CBETNY010000400.1:0-2385 GCA_965537275.1 uncultured bacterium
AAGAGGGCATCAGTATCCCATTTCCTCAAATGGATGTACATTTGGATAAGTAAGATTTTCAATTATTTAAACCAAATCCCACGTAAAATTTTATTTGCGTGGGATTTTATTTTTTAATCCCTTAATCCTTTTACCCTTGGGATTCCGGGCATGAAATCTTTTAAATAAAAAGGTTCAAAGTAGGCGGTATTTTCAAAGTCTTTATTGATCAATTTCTGTTCAGCCAAAGGGGCCATATGTGCCGCCGAAGGTAAAAATTCGTCCGGAAAAAGGGTGAGTGGATTTTGTCCCAATACCTCTTTGCATTTGGCAGCGCCATCACCGACAAAAACCATTCGTTTGCCTGAAGCGAAAAAATCAGCAAATGAATTTTCATCAATCACTTCTGCTTTTATTTCCCTGATGGGATTTAAATGTTCGTCATAAATGGCCGCATAAACTTCCATTCGGCGGGCATCAATCATGGGGCAAAAGAGTAAGGAGCCGGTGTCTTGCCCGGAACTTTTCATCTTTTGAATAATTCCCGAGGCCAACGATTCCAGGGTGCCGACGGCGATAAGGGGTTTGTCCAACGAATAACAAAATCCTTTGGCTGTGGACACGCCGATTCGTAAACCGGTATACGAACCCGGCCCCTTGCTTACTGCAATGGCATCCAGGTCGCTAAATCCAATACCTGCTTTGAAAATGATTTCTTCTGAAAACACGGTGATTTGTTCGGCATGTGAATTTTGGGTGTTGGTTTCTTGCAAGGCTACCACCTTTCCACCATCAGAAAGTGCTACCGAACAGACACGCGTGGCTGTTTCTATATTGAGTATTTTTCCCAAACTACGCCTCCTTTTATTTTTTCTTGGTAGAAAACAGCTCTTTTTTATCTACCTTTTTCACGGCATCCCCGTTTTTCAAGGTTTTTGATACCAATCGATAGGGCGCTGTAATCACCTCATCTCCTTCTTTTACGCCCTCTTTAATTTCGATGTACATGTTGTTTTGAATGCCGGTTTTTACTTTTTGAAGCTTGGCTTTGTCATCTTTATAAACAAAAACGTATTCCTCTGTTTTATTGGTTAAATTGGTTTTTTCGGCGGTGGCCTTTTTTTCTTCCCGTTTCTCGCGGGCTGTTTTTTGACGGCCTGTGGAATCGGCGCGTGTAGTTACCGCTTGTATGGGTACTGAAAGAACATTGTCGGCCCGTTTGGTTTGAATTTCAACAGTGGCTGACATACCGGGACGGAAAGGGGAGGGGATAGGGTTTTTGGGTTGAATCAGGTCGGCGTAAGAGGTTTTTAACATGCTGATTTTAACATCGAAATTGGTAACCTGATCGGCACTTACCCCGGTGGTGTTGGCCGAGGTGGCAATTTCGGTCACCACTCCTTTAAATTTGCGGTCGAGGTAAGCATCCACTTCAATCAGCGCGGTATCGTTTAACGAAACTTGTACAATGTCGTTTTCGTTGACCTCCACGTTTACTTCAAGGACATCCAAATTGGCAATGCGCATAATTTCGGTACCTGCCGAAAATTGCGAGGCTCCGGTAACCCGTTCACCCACTTCTACATTTAGCTTTGAAACGGTTCCGTTGTTTGGTGCGTAAATGTTGGTTCGGTTCAGATTTTCCTGGGCTTGATTAAGTTGGGCTTGGGCACTTTTTACCTGAAACTGACTGGCTTTATAACTTTCAAGTGCAGCTTTTACTTCCGCTTCGCTAACCAGATAATTTGATTTGGCTGCATCAAAATCGGCATCCGAAATCACCTGACTTTTCCATAATTTCTTACTTCTGGCAAAATCGAGTTTGGCTTTGGTGAATTGAGCCTTTGATTGTGCCAAACGGGCTTTGGTATTGGCTTCGTTGGCTTGTGCGGTTTTGAGGGCCGCCTCGCTTTGCTGATAAGTAGAGATATAAATTTTGGGATCAATCTTGGCCAGTTTTTGTCCTTTTTTTACAAAATCACCCTCTTTAACATACAATTCTACTACCTCTCCCGAAATGTATGGGCTTATTTTGACATCTTTTGCCGGTTGGATTTTTCCGTTGGCCGAAACGGTTTCCACAATGGTCCGTCGCTCCACTTTTTCAACCGCTACTTTTTTGGCATCCGTTGTTTTACCTTTTTTAACTGCAAGGATGATGAGTGCCAGTACCACAACGACACTGACTAAAATAATAATATTTCTTTTTTTGTTTTTTGTTGTCATCACTTTAAAAATTAAATGCTAAAATAGGTTAAAATTGGTTATTTACTTTGTGAAGTATCACTGGCGATGTCGTCAAGATTTAAACTGCGTCCCAGGTAGAAATCCAGAATCTTCGTTTTGAAGATATAATCGTATTTAGCTGCGGTACGGTTGGATTGAGCATTGAAGAAATTATTTTTG
>CBETNY010000401.1:0-2385 GCA_965537275.1 uncultured bacterium
GTTTTTCGCATGGCGAAAAACAAAAATCCGTTTAATCTGCTAAATCCGATGATAAAACATGGCACGAGTCCCTTCGCTTTTTGCCTGGCTTCAGCCTTACGCTGATGGAGTAGTTTCAGGGATGCTGTATGCGGCAAGGATGGCAGCGGCAGCCCGCAACTTACGGGCAGATTGAGGCTTCCGGAGGCAGGGCGACTTTAGGAGCCCCTGCAAACGGATTAGCCGAAACTGCCCGTAAGTGAGGACTATAGCGGACAGCCTGCCCGGCCGCCCAACAAAAAAAACAGTTTTTTAAGTTTTCTTATTTTTGCGCCATGCGAATTGATATCATCACTATTTTTCCTGAAATGTTTGAAGGCCCTTTCAATCATTCCATTATCCAGCGAGCGAAAAATAAAGGGCTGGTGGAAATCTATATCCACCAATTGCGTGACTTCACCGAAGACAAACATCGCAAAGTTGATGACTATGCCTTTTCGGGTGGTGCAGGCATGGTGATGATGATTGAACCGGTAGCCAAAGCCATTGAACAGTTGAAAAGCGAACGCACTTATGACGAGATTATCTATACAAGTCCGGATGGCGATTTGCTTGACCAGCCCATGGCCAACACCTACTCGGGTTATCAAAACCTGATTATTCTTTGTGGGCATTACAAGGGCATTGACGAGCGTATCCGCGAGCACCTGATTACCAAGGAGATTTCCATTGGCAACTATGTTTTGTCGGGGGGAGAACTGGCAGCTGCCGTTTTTGTGGACAGCATCGTACGGTTGATACCCGGCGTATTGGGCAATGAGGTTTCGGCCCTGAGCGATTCGTTTCAAAACAACCTGGTTTCACCACCGGTTTACACCCGTCCCCGGGAATTTAGAGGATGGAAAGTCCCCGACATTCTGCTTTCGGGCAATGAAAAGCGTATTGAAGAATGGAAATTCGAGCAGTCGCTGAAACGAACCAAAGAGAAGCGCCCGGGACTGTTGCAGGATGACTTTGACAGCAAATAACCACAAAGTGCGTCACCGGCGCTGAGCTATCGGACCGGCTTCAGTTCAGGAGATAACGATGAATCCGGCTAAATAACCTTTTGATGTGCGGGAATCAATTGCAAAGGGATTTTTGACAAAGTTAATAACTATCATCCGCACATCAAAATTGGAATGAACCCCGGAAATCATCAAAAAACAGAAAATATTTCGCTCATTCTATTTGCAATTAAAGAAATAGCTGTATATTTGCACTCATTTTTGAGAAATCACTACAAAGCATAATAAAATGAGCAAGCAGGAATTAATTCAGTTGGTTGAAGACAGCGTACCGGTAAAAGAATTTCCGAAATTCAAGGCTGGTGACACCATCACCGTGACATATAAAATTAAGGAAGGAAACAAAGAACGCCTTCAGAAATTTCAAGGTGTTGTTTTACAGCGTGCCGGAAGCGGTCCAAGCGCAACCTTTACCGTAAGAAAAATTTCAAGCAATATTGGTGTTGAACGTATTTTCCCCGTGTCATCTCCTTTTATTGAAGAAATTGTTGTGAATAAAGTGGGTGTTGTTCGTAGAGCACGTATCTTCTACTTTCGTAACCTTCGCGGTAAAAAAGCCAGAATCAAAGAAAAAAGACAGTAAACCGCTTTTTTTAAAAAAATTACAGCTCCAAACCATGTTTGGGGCTTTTTTTATGTAAAGCCGTTTCATTGTTTGGCGCTGCAAACCGGAGAGCGTCCTCTGTGGAAGCCTTTTTCTGCTTAAGCGAACCAGGGGGTTTTCGACGCCATCTGAAAAAGTCTAATTTTTTACGGGTAATTTTTCCGCTTCCATTTTATCCTTTTCGGTAATTATCATGGGTGATTCATTGGTCATCATCACCAAAGCCACCACCAATGGCATCAACAGACAAAACAAAATCATCCAGTCGTTGAGATACCCCTTATTTTTGATACTCATCCCTGCCACAAACAACAGACCGGAGATTTGGCCAACCCACAACAGCAATCCTTGTGAAATAGACTCAGGGGCCGGAAAACTAACTTCAGCGGCATATTGAAAGCCCACCGGGCCGGCACTCATGATAAAAAATCCCAAAATAAAAGAGGACACCAGGGCTATTTGATAAACCAATGCCGTATCGTGAATAAAATAACCGGTTAAACTAAGACCGGCCACTCCCGGCAACGCCCCCAGCGTACAAATGACCAAAAATCGTTTCCGCATCCGATACTTATCGGATAATATGGGAATAATAATGGCTCCGAAAATACCACCAATCAACATCATTCCGCCGATTAAACCATCCGAATCCTGCACGCCCAGGTTGGCCGAGATGGAGTCGGTCATCGAACTGATGGCATTAAAAATACCCAATCCTACTAAAAACACCAGGAG
>CBETNY010000402.1:0-2385 GCA_965537275.1 uncultured bacterium
TTGATTAATGGAGCCCAATCCTTCATGCAGAAATACCATCACAGGAAGTTCGGCATCAGCAGTATCACCCGGAAATAACTTTTTGACGAACAAATTAATTCCCGAAAGGGGAACAAATAATTCCTGACACAACATAGAATAATCAGGCTTTATCTTTTACAAACAAGATCAGCACAGAAGCAAGAAGCATAGAAATACCGCCAATGATCAGTGCGTAAATGGCTTCGCTGTGGAAAAACGAATCCAGGAAAAATCCCAAAATAGCCGCTGCCACAATTTGCGGAATCACAATAAAATAGTTGAAAATACCCATGTAAATACCCATTTTATCATGCGGCAATGCATTGGTAAGAATAGCATAGGGGATAGATAAAATACTGGCCCATGCCACACCGACGCCCAACATGGAGATAATTAAAAGATTCTGGTCGTGGATAAAATAGATAGAAAATAAACCCAAACCACCCAACAGCAGTGAAATGGAATGGGTAATTTTGCGACTGGTAACTTTGGCCATGGGAGTGAGTAACCAGGCAACAATGGCGGCAAATCCGTTATAAACGGCAAATAAGATGGAAACCCAGTCGGCGCCGTTGTTGTAGGCCGCTGAAGTGGTATCGGTAGCATGAAAAACATATTCGGTAACGGCAGGCGTGGTATAAATCCACATCGCGAAAAGCGCAAACCATGAAAAAAACTGTACAAACGCCAGTTGTAACATGGTTTTGGGCATGCTGAACATGTCGTTCATAATTTCCACCAAAGCAGCCGTATTTTTACCCTTTAGCTGCATCAATCCGGAAATTCCCATCAAAATTCCCAGCACTATTAATCCGACGGAAAGAACATATAAATCTTTGGTCAACGATTTTTCGTAAAACCACCAAGTCAGCACAAGTCCGCCCAGCATCCAAAGCAAACCATTGGTAGCCTGTTTTTTACCTTTTAATTTATGATCAATTGTGTCTTCTTTCGATGCGCTTTCAGTGGCAGCCAGGCTCTCCTCTTCTTCAAAAAATGATTCCAACTGCTCAGGAGGATATTCTTTGGTGGAGAAAACGGTCCACAACACTGAAATCAGATAAATAAAGCCCCCGATGTAAAACGACCATCTCACCGATGGAGGAATCACGCCTTCGGGAGCCGTATTGCTGATATTCAACCAATTGGTCATTACCCACGGCAACACGCTGGCAATAACTGCGCCGGTTCCGATAAAAAAACTTTGCATGGCAAAACCCTGTGTCCGCTGCTCAACCGGAAGCATATCACCTACAAATGCACGGAAAGGCTCCATGGAAATGTTGATGGAGGCGTCTAAAATCCAAAGCATCCCGGCGGCCATCCACAACACATGCGAATTGGGCATGATGAGCAAAGCCAGAGAGGCCAATAAAGCACCGGTTAAAAAGTACGGACGCCGGCGTCCCAGCCGGTTCCAGGTTTTATCGCTGTAATGGCCGATGATGGGCTGAACAATCAATCCCGTTACCGGAGCAGCCACCCAGAGAATGGACAGGTTTCCGATATCGGCACCCAGTGTTTGAAATATTCGGCTGACGTTGGCATTTTGAAGTGCAAAACCAAATTGGATTCCGAAAAACCCCACGCTCATATTCCAAATTTGCCAAAAACTTAAATGCGGTTTCTTTGCCATAAGATTAGATTTTTGAAGCCCCGAAGATACGATTTTTTTGTAATCTGCTTCCCCGGTTTTATCATCAAAGCAGAAAAGGTATGATACGTGACTTAAAATTGTATTTTAGATTTGTTCTGCTAATTTTTATACCTTTACCTGCGAACTAATGGGACGATAACGATGAAGAACGAAGTACCAACCCGAACCATCACCTTGACCCCAAAAAAAGTTTAAACTTATATACGATAAACATGAAAAAAATAATGATTGTAGCAGCCATTATTCTGGCAAGCCAGGCTCAGGGATTTTCCCAAACTAAAAACTTTATTGACCAGCCTTTTATTGAAACAACTGCCGAAGTGGATACACTGGTAACACCGGATAATATTTACATGAATATTACCATTGCCGAACAGGATACAAAAGGGAAAGTTTCGGTTGAAGAACAAGAATCAAAGATGGAATCGACACTAAAAGCATTGGGTATCAACACAAAAAAAGACCTCATGCTAAATGATGCCGCCAGTAATTTCAGGAAATATTTCCTGAGACAACAAGATGTGCTGAAAAGAAAATCCTATACCCTGCTCGTGCATAACGCCATCATGGCAGGCCGGGTAATTATTGCATTGGAAAAACTTAATATCTCGAATGTCAGGATTGCCAAAACGGAATATTCCAAAATGGAAAGCCTAAAACTGGCGCTGGTTTCAAAAGCCGTGGCAAAAGCCAGAAAGAAAGCTGAA
>CBETNY010000403.1:0-2384 GCA_965537275.1 uncultured bacterium
CCATGAGGTATAAGCCCGTAATTTCCGATTCAGCACCCTGACCGTTTAAAAAGTTGTTGATTTCATTTCTTACCAGGCCACCATTTAAAGTTTGAATATTAACTTTTAGATGGCTATTGGCTTCCTGATGGATATAACTTTGGTTGAGCAAAACACTCTCGTCGTTCAGGTTTTGTAATTTGTAGAGTTCCAGCTGTGCCGATTCGTGAAGATAAAACTCATTGACCGTATTGGTAAGGCCTGCATGGTGATTTACCGAATCGTCGCAATGCAAAAAGGTAAGTTTTGCTTGTTTTCCCAATACAATCAGGTTACGTGTATTGACCAGAATGTTCGGCTGATTTAGAATCTTGATCAGCTGCACGGTGTTTTTAACTTCAACGCCATCAGGAACATAGATAAATACGCCATCACGTGCCATGGCGGCATTAATGGCTTTAAAACCATCCTCTTCATAACCCGAAATTGACCCGTAGTAGGGCTCAACCAAATCGGGATATTTTTGCCAGGCATTGCGCAAGCTGCCTATAATTACGCCCTCTTCAGAGACGGTGAGCCGCTCTTCTTCCGGGCTGTAAAAGCTGCCGTTAAGCATCGAAATAACCTTGGTTTGGAAACCATGTACTTCGCAGCGGAAGATTTCGTTTACCTCTTTTTCGTAAGGGATGGTTTTGTGGATCACCGTCAGGTTTTCTTCGTATACACCTGACAAATCGGTGGACCGCCATTTTTCCATCCGGGTATTGGGAAAGCCATTTTCTTTGAAAAAATCAAATGCTTTTTGTCTGAAATCTTTCATCTTTGGGTGATCTTCTTTATCCCAACCATCAACATGTTTCTGATAGTCGTTTTGGAGGATCCCCTCAAGAGGAAATTGTTTGTTTATCGTTTTTTTCATGGCAGATCCCTTTAATCGTCGAACTGACTTTTAATCCAGTCGTAGCCTCTTTCTTCCAGCTCCAGAGCAAGCCCTTTTCCACCTGATTTTACAATCCGGCCATCGTACATTACGTGCACAAAATCGGGAACAATATAATCGAGCAATCGCTGATAGTGGGTAATGACTACAAAGGCATTGTTGTCCGACTTTAATTGATTTACTCCGTTGGCCACAACCTTTAAGGCGTCGATATCCAATCCGGAGTCGGTTTCGTCGAGGATGGCCAGTTCCGGTTCGAGCATTGCCATTTGGAAGATTTCGTTTTTCTTTTTCTCGCCACCCGAAAAGCCTTCATTTACCGAACGGTTGGTGAGTTTAGAATGAATTTCGACCAATTTCTTTTTTTCTTCCATTTGTTTAAGGAATTCACCTGCCGGAATGGGGGGGAGCCCTTTGTATTCGCGCCGGGCATTGAGAGCGGTACGCATAAAATTGGTCATGCTTACACCGGGTATTTCAATGGGATATTGAAAGCTGAGAAAAACGCCTTCGTTGGCTCTTTTGTCCGGGCTCCAATCGTTGATGCATTGTCCTTTAAAGATGATTTCACCCTGGGTGATTTCATATCCTTCGCGTCCTGTGATAGCAGCTGCCAGTGTACTTTTTCCTGTTCCGTTTGGCCCCATGATGGCGTGAATTTCACCTTTGTTCACGCTGAAATTGAGTCCTTTGATGATCTCTTTTCCACCTATGGAAACATGTAAATTTTTTATATTTAATAACATGGTTTTTATTGCTTTTAATGGTTTACCCCGTAAGCCCCGGGGTGTGATAAATTTATTGACTAACCAACGCTTCCTTCAAGGGTTATGGCCAACAGTTTTTGAGCCTCCACGGCAAATTCCATGGGAAGTTTGTTTAAAACCTGTTTGGCATAACCATTTACAATAAGGCCGATGGCTTTCTCCATGTCGATTCCTCTTTGCTGACAATAAAAGAGTTGATCTTCCGAAATTTTAGAAGTGGTGGCTTCGTGTTCAACGGTTGCTGTTTCGTTTCCTGTTTTAATGTACGGAAAGGTGTGTGCGCCACATTTGTCACCTAAAAGAAGTGAATCGCATTGAGAATAATTACGTGCGTTGTCGGCATTTTTTGCCACACGAACCAATCCCCGGTAGCTGTTGTTACTAAAGCCCGCAGAGATTCCTTTCGAAATGATGGTACTTTTGGTGTTTTTACCCAAATGAATCATTTTGGTTCCGGTATCGGCCTGTTGGTAATTGTTGGTGACGGCAACTGAATAGAACTCGCCTACCGAATGATCGCCCAAAAGAATACAGCTGGGATATTTCCAGGTAACTGCAGAGCCTGTTTCAACTTGTGTCCAGCTGATTTTTGAGTTTCTCCCTTTGCACAAACCCCTCTTTGTTACAAAGTTATAAATTCCGCCTTTTCCGTTTTTATCGCCGGGATACCAGTTTTGAACCGTTGAATATTTAATTTC
>CBETNY010000404.1:0-2380 GCA_965537275.1 uncultured bacterium
CTTTAGCATGGGCATGTCGATGCTGTATATTTTTCTTGCTGTAGTAGGGGCTGCATCAAATTTAAAGGCCGTTTTTTTGGCAGGTCCGGGTGTCTTTTTCTTTGCCACCCTTACTTTGCTTATTCAGTTTGCCATTATGATGGGATTGGGTAAAGTGTTTAAATTCAGCTTGAAAGAAATTGCCATTGCTTCATGTGCAAATGTTTCCGGGCCAACACTCTCTGCCCCAATGGCGGCCTCCTTTAAAGCAAAAAACCTAATTACTCCTGCCGTGCTGGTTGGCATTCTGGGATATATCATCGGTACTTTCCTTGGTGTTTCGGTTGGTTTCTGGCTTGCGCCCTGAGTTATTTTGTCGCTATGATGCATTATTTGCCATGAAAGGAAGGAAAACATGATTAACAGAAGAAAATTCATCAAAAGTTCAGCTGCTTTGTCGGGTTTGTCGCTGATGCCCTTTTCAAAGACGTTTGCCAGCCAGATCAATGAGATGACATCGGATTCAAAACCCCGAATTTTGCCCCCGCGACTGAAAAAGGGCGACTTAATCGGATTGGTAACACCCAGTGGAAATATCAAAAAAGAGCAATTGGATCAGACCATTCAAAAAACGCAAAAAAAAGAGGCCATCCAGCGGACAGCCTCTTTTTTACATTGGTTTGATTAAAATTTTCTTACATATGAAATAAGACTAAATCTTGTAACCAGTAGATGAAAATTCCACCAAAATAGCCAATTAATGCCAGCCAGCTGATTTTTTTCATATACCAGATAAAATCGATTTTTTCGAGACCCATGGCAGCTACACCCGCAGCCGAACCAATAATCAGAATACTTCCACCGGTACCGGCAGCATAAGCCAGTAATTCCCAGAAAGCGCCATCCTGAACAAAATGATGCATATAAGTCGGCTCAGCCGAAGCGGCGGCAAGCGCATGGGTCATGATGGGATACATTCCCATGGCTCCTGCGGTGAGCGGGACATTGTCAACAATGGATGACAGCAGACCGATGGCAGCATTAATTCCATAAATATCATGTACATGCTCATCCAGATAGCTGGATAATAAATGAAGGTGTCCGGCTACCTGAAGGGCGGCAACGGCCGATAAAATTCCCAGGAAGAAGAAAATGGTGGGGACATCCACTTTTTTAAGTACGCCGACAATGGTAAGTTTACGCTTGTCTTCGGCCGTTTTATTCCGGTGTAAGATTTCAGTAGTAACCCATAGAACGCCCAAGCCGAACAGCATTCCCATATAGGGAGGAAGGTGGGTCGTTGTTTTGAAAATAGGGACAAAAAGCAAGGCGCCAATCCCCATAAACAGCATGAGTTTACGTTCACCCAGGGTGGTGAATTCTCTGGAATCTTCTTCACTCAATTTTGGTTTTTCCACATGGCCTTTCATATAAATGGAAACTACCAGCAACGGGAAAAGCATGTTGAACAAACTGGGAACAAATACCATGGCAATGATGTTGCCTGCCGTAATTTGTTTTCCAATCCATAGCATGATGGTGGTTACGTCACCAATGGGCGACCAGGCACCACCGGCGTTGGCGGCAATCACAATCATACTGGCAAAGAACCAACGTGATTTTTTGTCGTCAATCAGCTTGCGGAGCAAGGCTACCATCACGATGGTAGTGGTTAAGTTGTCAAGCAGCGCTGACATAAAGAAGGTAAGAAAACTTAATATCCATAAAAGTTTTACCTTGTTTGTGGTGGTGATTTTGTCTGTGATAATTTTAAATCCCTGATGTTGATCGATGGTCTCAACGATGGTCATTGCACCCAACAGGAAGAATAAAATCTCGGAAATCTCTCCCAAATGTTCCACAATTTGGTTGTCAACAACAAAATATTTCATTTGTTCCACCAAGCCGGCTTCCGGATGCCGTGTGGTAAAAGCTGCCAACAGTGAACTGTTTTTGAATTCTTCCCACGATGTACTAAACCCTAAGTTTAGAATTCCTGAAACATCCAAAATAAACACTGTCCAAATCAATACCCCCAGCAGGAGTGCCGAGGCCGCTTTATCCACTTTTAGTGGATGCTCAAGGGCAATTGCCGTATATCCAATTACGAAAACAATCACCATTAAAGTAAAACTAAACATATTTTTTTGAGGTTTGTTAAAAATTAGCGACAAAAATAAGGAAAGATTTAAGGAATGTTTCATTTCAATCATTTTAGTAGCCCCGGATAGAAAATTTATAGGGCTTCTAAATAATTTTTTGATGGAAAAAATTAAATTTAACGTTACATCATATTGAAGTTGTTTAAAGTTAAAAGTCAGTGGGCCAAATAAAAATGCTAAAAATCAGACAATAAATACCTATAATCCACTTTTGGAAGGGGCGAAGGGGTAGGTGCATT
>CBETNY010000405.1:0-2375 GCA_965537275.1 uncultured bacterium
ATGCAACGGCTTCAGCATGCCGTTGTATAAACAATCCCGGCATGGGGTCGTACCGGTTGGGATACCACCGGGCAAAATTTAATATGTGCAGGCGTTTGGAAGCAGGTTGCATCTTACAAAATTTCTTCCACAAAGTTAATGGCATTTTCCAAACGTTCGGTGCCCAATCCTTTCACTACACGAAAAGGAAATCCTTGCTTTATCAAAGCTGATTCGTAAAGCTGAAAGAGTTCTTTGCGGTTTTCAGGATTTTCGCGCAGGGGGTCAGGCTCCCACGGAATATCCGGATAACAAAGCAGGTACAAATCGTAGGAATGCGTTTCAAATTGCCGCTGAATCCACGATGGACAAGCACCGAAAACCACTTCCGACCATATTTTTGTGACCAGCACATCCGTATCGCAAAAAAGCAGGTTTCTACATTGCAAAGCGGCTTTTTCCTCCCGTTCCAATTGCCCTTTTGCAATTTTTACCACATCTTCCAGACTGTAATCCGGGCCGTTTCCCTCGAGATATTCACGGGCATATTCCCTTAACCACCGTGTTTGATAGTGGTTTGCAAGCTGTTCGGTCAACCACGATTTTCCTGTCGATTCAGGTCCGGTAACAGAAATCCGTTTAAGCATGTGCTTCCCTGTTTTCCTGCGCCAGTTTGCGCCATTCAATGTATCCCAAAACGGCCAAAATCAAAAATACAAAATATTGTAAACTTGTAAATACCAATCCTTTGTAAAGGTATAAAGGTACCGAAACCACATCGGTAGCAATCCAAAACAGCCAGTTTTCCACTTTCTTGCGGGCCATCAACCACATGCCGATAATGGCGACGGCTGTGGTAAAAGTATCGGTGTAGGGTACAAATGAGGCCCAGTAAGCGGCATCATCGGCTTTGAAAATGCGTAACAACACCTGGATAATGGCAATTGAAATGACAAAAATACCCAGGCTGATGATCCAGATTTTCCGATTAGAATAAGTTACCGGCAGCTCCTCCTTGTTTTCATCTTTTCGCGACCACATAATCCATCCGTATACGCTGAAAATGAAATAGTAAGCATTGATACCCATGTCGGCGTAAAGTTGGGCTTTCTGGCAAATATAAACGTAGAGGACAACACTGATAATTCCCGTGGGATAAACCAAAATATTGGCTTTTTTGGCATACCAAACACTCAGCAGGCCAAAGCTCGCTGCAATAATCTCCATCCAGGTCGAATCGAGGATGTTTTGATAAAGCAGCTGCAGATAGTCGTTGAAATTCATCCTTATTCGTTCACCACATGGTTGAGGTCGGCATTGATGACCTTCAAAATGAATACGCTATGAGGCAATTCAAACGAACGGTAAATTTCGTCGGTGATGGCTTTCATCACATTAAAATATTCGCCAAACACCTGCGTGCTCATGCCATTGGTTTTCACCACAAGCCCTTCGTGGGTGTGCAAACGCTCGATAAAACTTTTAATCGGCGGAATAAATTCTTCTTTGAGCGGGTAATAACTGATATCGACTGATGTGTTCATGATTTTAATTTAATTTAGCGGCAAAGTTACATTTATTTTGATTTTCTTATTTTCGTAAAATTCATACATCATGACAAAAGTTTATTTAATGGTTGCCGGGATTTCCGGCTTTATTGCCGTCCTCATGGGAGCCGTGGGAAGTCATTTGTTAATGGGCAAACTGAGCCCCGAGCATATGGCCGCTTTTAACACAGCCGTACAAATGCAAATGGTTCACACCCTGGCCATTCTTTCTATCGCATTTTTTAATCGTTATGTGGGCCGTTCTTTCGTCAATACGGTTTACTACCTCTTTTTATTGGGTATTCTTCTCTTCTCCTTTCCCGTTTACCTGATTTCAACTGCCGAGGTAACCAAAATTTCGTCTTCATTCTTCTCCTTTTTGCCTCCGTTGGGAGGTGTGGCTTTTATGTTGGGTTGGATTGCCGTTTTTTGGAGCGGCCTTACCTATGTCCATCATAAAAGGGGGCACAAACATGATTAATCGCGGCAAAACCCTTTCATGCGGTGGCTGCTGCTGAGGCCGGTCCGGTCATCTATCTTTGAATGGTGAAATTCCCGGATATTTCAATAAACATTCGTAATAAATCATCCTGTTCATTTTTTATTTGGGCAGCTTAACGGGCTATCCGCTATAGCGGTGTCGCCCGGGGCAGGTTTTGCAAAGGCGTTCCGGGGTCTTCCTGCGTCAGCCTCCTCACGCCTGCAAAAGCCATGCCCCCGGCTTCCACCGGCTGCCGCTTCTATCCCGGCTGCTGTATACGTCCTTGCAAAAATCCTCCTTTGTACGCCTTTGTGAAAACCCTTCAAACACCTTTGTGGTTAAAAAATCTAACGACTTTAGATTTCAAA
>CBETNY010000406.1:0-2374 GCA_965537275.1 uncultured bacterium
GGATTAAAAAATGTCCTGCGTAGCTTGTCCCCCAATCAGAAATGTAATCTTTCCCGGGCCAGTAACTAAATCCTCCCGACGATTGTTGGAAAAAGTTGAGACGTTGGATACTTCGGTTGATGTTTTCTTCCATTTCGCTAATCTGCTCTTCGGTGAGAGGTGTTAGTTTCGACAGAAAAAGTTGTGGAAATGCAGAGGAAACTGTTTGCTCAACACAGCCGTAAGGGTAGCGAATGAGGTATTGCACCCTCTGTTCCAAATTTATAGATGGGATTCTTGAAACTGTAACCATCAACTTTTGTGCTGTGGCGTTTTCCATGAATTTCGGTTTGCCAGTCCAAATTTTACCTTTTTCGATGGTATAGTTCATTGTTTGATAGACCCGCTCGTTGGGATTTCTAACCTTAATCGATACGTTGTAGCTTGCTCGATTGTTGCCTGATTGAACCGTTAATTGAACTTTACCAACGCCACTTTTTTCGTTCACCTTTACATCTACATAAGCAATTTTTTCTCCCCGGCTGTCGAAGGTGAGTGTTTGGTCTCCGTTGTCAATACTAAATAAATCGTTGGCGTCCGCTTTAAGTTTAACGGTTTTAATGGTAGAGTCCATAACAAAAACGGTGACCGGCAACTTTAATGTTTCACCGGGAACCAGCATTCTCGGCATAGATGCCAGTACCATAAGTGGCTGTTTTACCGGAATGGTTTTCTCAGCTTTTCCATAGGCTCCTTTGTGCCCTGCAATCACCATTACTCTTACTGAACCAATATAGTTGGACATTTTGAGGTGATGTTTCTTTCCCTTGCTACCCTTATCAATTGTAAAAGGACCTAAAAAAGTGACTACCGGTTTAAAACGGTTTATCTTTTTCTTACTCAGCTCCGTTAATTCTTCATCACCACCAATGGCAAATACTTGTGATAGCTTACCTCCAAATGCACCGTTAACATCATCGTAAAGGTCAAAAGTTCTTACTGCAAGAGCCTCTTTTTTATAAAAATAACTGTGAAGTGAGGGTGTTTTAAAATGGGTCAAATCCAAAAGACCTTCGTCAACAACAGCCAGTACATAAGTCATTTTACGACCATTGGCTTCGCTGACTTTTAGCGTGTAGTCTGCTTCAGGTCTTATCTCCGACGGAGCCGACAGAAGCGGAGTTAGCACCGTGGAAGGGTCGTTGACCATTATGGGCAACACACCATACGAGCGGATGGGCAAATCGTTGACAGTTTGCTCGTGAGATTGAATCACAGACACGAAAGCGTAGATATTGGGAGTCATATCTTTAGTAATGACGAGCTTGAACGATGACTCTTCAGGCTTGGTATCAATCCACCACGTCTTGATAATTTTGTTATTTTTTTCAATACTGATGAGGGCTTTAGCATTGGAGGTACTCGGAAAACTAATGGTTGCCGTGTCGCCGGTAGTGTAACCTTTTTTGTCGGAGGTTAAACTCAACAAAGTGGCATCACCGGGAGCTTTCCTGTTTCCACGTGAGTAAGAAGAGGGCCAGTCCATGTAAAAAATCATACCGGCACTGTGACTCCCATTTTTATCAGAAACTTTTACATAATAATTTCCCCAGTTAGGATATTTTATCGTGAACGAAAAAGCTCCTTTTCCACGGGTAGTGCTGATAGTTTTGCGAATAACACGGTCGAAGTAGTGCTGACTAATGTAGTTTGCCAAATTACTGTTGTTGCTACTGTACCACCAACTCCAGTCTAACTTATAAACTTCAACCTTTAAATTTTTAAGGGAGATGGCATTGCCTTCATCATCCACTGTTACAACATGGAACAACTGTTTTTTATCAGTCTCATAGTAGTTGGAATTTCCCTTTTCCGGTGGCTTAATGCCAATGTATTGTGTGTATGGAGTGTAATTGAAACTTTTCTGGTCGATACTAAATCTTCCCCCCGGTTCAAAAACCTTGGTAACAAAAGTCAGGTTTAGCTTAGAAGGCAGTTGATTTCCTTCCGGCAAAATTACATCAGCTTCCGCTTCTCCTTTATCGTTGAGCTTGCCGTCGTAAATTGATTGTTCGTCCAGAGTGAAACGATCGGCCGGATCACTAAAAATGAACCCCTTTAAGTGTTCAAAAGAGATATTTCCGCTGCGGATATTTTCAATAACAGAGGCTTTCAAATCAGAAGCTAACCCACCGTGAAGCCATTTTGCTTCGAGTTTCAGAGAACCTTTACGTCCGGCAGCAAAGTGATTATCCTCCGTGGTCATCTTTATTTTTAGTCTGTTGGGAAGAATGGTTTCAATCCTAATGCTTTTGCTGAAATATTCGTTTCCAATTTGCACACGGGCATTCCATATTCCTGTGGGTGCATTTTGCGAAGTGGGTATCTTAAAAAC
>CBETNY010000407.1:0-2369 GCA_965537275.1 uncultured bacterium
CGGTCGGTCAACTCACCCCGCAAACCCAACTCATAACCAAAACCTTTGTAGACGTTTTGAAAACTCAAATAAGCCGAATGAATATTGCGTTTAAAGTTGACAATACTGGCATAATCGGCATTATACACCCAATTATTTGTGGCAGTATCAAATGTGGAATAGGTATAATCGCCATTTTGGTATGCAAATCGACTTTGTAAGCCGGCTTCGAGTTTTCCTTTTTCGCCAATGGGTTTGGTATAATCAACCTTGATGCGCAAATCGGAGGAGGAATCTTTGGTGGCTGTTCGCAGGCTGCTGGGTTCACCTGCCAACACATTCCAATTCATATCGGTAATATAATCCGACTGATCTTCCTGGTCATCACTATTTCTGTTAGAGTAATACACCATCGCTTCGAGCTTATGACCCAGGTCATCAAAATCATGGGTAAAGCTTAGCTGCCCATTGTAATAGCTGCCCCATCGATCGGAATGACTAATGGATTGGGCAAATTCATCGAGACTTTGCGGTACCGAAGAGAAGACATGCCGGTTGCTTGTGTTGTCCATTCCAAACCCGTATCCACCCACACGTCCTGAGAGAGAGAAACTGGTTTTCTTCGACAGATAATAATCCAACCCGGCTTTCACGCCATAGCCCCTTCTATTTCTTATCCCATCGATATCCGTATTTCGATAGTTGATGGTATCGCCACGGTAGGTTTCATTTTCCGATTTCATGGTCATGTGCATGTCACGATCGCTGCCGTTGACGGAGACAAAAAAGTTTACTTTCCCTGTTCGATAGGCCAATGTGGCGTTTCCACGATATTTATTTCCCGTTGATACGGAGGTATTTATCATCCCATTCAATCCGAGTTTTTTGTCTTTCTTCAGAATCACGTTTAAAATACCCCCAACCCCTTCCGGGTCATATTTTGCAGAAGGGTTTGTAATGATTTCGATTCGTTGGATAGCCGATGCCGGAATTTGCTGCAGGGCATCATTTCCTTCCAACACACTGGGACGGCCATCGATAAGGACCGTGAAATTGCTGGATCCTCTCAAACTCACATTTCCATCGAGGTCGACATCCACCGACGGGACATTTTCCAAAACGTCAATGGCCGACCCGGCCGATGCCATCAAATCTTTGGTCACATTCACCACTTTTTTATCCACCTGATAAGAAATACGCGAATGTTCGGCTTTTACCTCCACACTTTCCAAAGTGGCTGATGCGGGTTCGAGGTAGATCACCGGAAGGCTTACCGAATGATGACGTGGCGTGATTTTAATGCCTCCCACCTTTTTTATCTGAAAACCGATAAAATGAACCACCAAATAATAGTTTCCATTCTTTAACCGGGTAAACTCGAAACTACCGTCTTTTTGGGTAATGGTTCCGTTAACCATTACCGAATCGGGCAAACGATAAAGTACCACATTGGTATACTGCATAGGGACATGCTGGTTCTTCTCCGCAACTTTTCCGGTAATCTTCCCTCCCGAAAGTGAATTCACCGGCGCATTGGACGGCATCTGAGCCCATGCTGAAGTACTGATGAACAGTGCTGTCAGCAAAATGATTGTCTTAAATTTCAACATCTTTCAATTACTTTATCGATTTTAAATATACTTTTTTCCATTTTATTTTTGTTGCCGAGGTCATAAATTGCATGGCAGCCATTCGATCGCCTCCTCCGGCTTGTCCCATGCCGCCTCCCATACGGCCTCCTCCCATGCCACGGCCCATGCCGCCGCCATTCATGCGCGACATATCAATCTGAATATAACCGGTTTCAAAAGCCAAACTAAATGGTTTATTACCACTCAGGTATTCAGCAGGATTCTTAAAAATCATCATCAATGGAATTCTGGCTTCATAAATCAGTTGGTTATGTTGGTCTATCTGCAACATCACATCAATCCCCTCTTTTCCCAAATAGGATTTTTCCATTCCCGCCTTTTCAAAGCCAACCAATTCACCTTCTTCCATACCCGATGAATAACGCATATTGAACTTTATGCGATGATCTTCGCGATCTTTGGGGGTAAATGGCATTCGCCGACCCTGACGCTGACCTGACGAAGCTTTTTTACGACGCTCCATCTGCCGCTCTTTCATCTTATCGGTTGGATACCGGATACCAAGAACACTTTTCCCTTTGCCAAAGGGATCAATCCACAGGGTTAAACCCGTTGCCAAAACTTTTTGCTGAACCATGGCTTTAGACATCCTGAGCTTTACATACAGGTATTTTGCATCGTTACTAAAATCGTAATAAAACCCGGTATGGTCATCGTAGGTCAATTCATCCTTCCAGTCATCGGCCTTTCCATCTACTTTCAGGTTGATGGTTTGTTGATGACAGTGTAAAACACCTT
>CBETNY010000408.1:0-2363 GCA_965537275.1 uncultured bacterium
CAACGTATAGAAATTTTTTTACCTGTTCCAAATCGCGAAACATCACCGCCAGCGGTTTGGCTTCACGATGTTTTCTGCGACGTAAGCGGCTTACAGCTTGCTCATTCAACGCATTGCAGGCCAGATGAAAGCCACCCATTCCTTTAATAGCCAATATTTTACCGGTATCCAACAGATGGGCTGTTTTGTCCCGCAATGACACGAAATCGGCAATCTCTTTTTCTCCGTCCCACATAAAATAATGTGGTCCGCATGTTTCGCAGGCAATGGGCTGGGCATGAAAACGACGATCAAGGACATCGGTATATTCTTTGTTGCATTGCCCGCACATTTTAAAAGATGCCATCGTGGTCATGGGCCGATCATAAGGTAAAGCCCGGGTGATGGTAAAGCGCGGCCCGCAGTTGGTGCAATTGATAAAAGGATAGTCAATGCGGTGAAATTGCACCTTCATATCGAGCAAGCAGTCATCACAAACAGCAATATCGGGACTGACCTCCGTAATTTCACCTGAAAGCGAACGGCTTGGGGTAATTTTAAAGTCACGAAACCCGTTGGCCGGAATATCAATTTCATTCAGGCTTTCGATGGAAGAAGCCAGCGGGGCTTCTTTTTGAATGTTTCGTACAAAGGCTTTTATATTTTCTTCCATTCCTTCCACCACAATTCTCACCCCGAGATTATTATTCTCAACCTGTCCGTTCAGGTTATGGCGTAAAGCCAGTTTATAAATAAACGGGCGAAAGCCGACCCCTTGCACCAGTCCTTTAATCCATATTTCTCTGGCCTCTTTCAAAAGTTGATTAGTTTAAATTCATTATAAATTTAATAGCTGTTAACAAAATTACAATAAAACAGTTATTTTTGTTGTGAAAATAATAACAATGCAAATGTAGATGAATTTTTTAAACCATATCTCCGTTTTATGAAGGATTTAACAAAAAAAATTGCGGCAAGGTATAACAATGATCCCACACGCTTGATGGATATCCTTTTGGATCTGCATGAAGTACAAAATCATGTCAGTGATGATCAGGTGGATACCCTTTCCAAAATACTCAACCAGTCGGGGGCTAGTATCAGGGAAACCATCAGTTTTTACCACTTTTTTTCCATGAAGCCGTTGGCCAGATACAATATTTATCTAAACAACAGTATTACATCGGTCATGCGCGACAGGCAATCTGTAAAAAAAGCTTTTGAAATGGATTGCGACATTGAATTTGGCCAAATCAGTGAAGACGGTCAATTCGGCTTGTTCAACACTTCTTGCATTGGGATGAACGACCAGGATCCTGCAGCCATCATCAATGGGAAAATTTTTACGAACCTCACACCTTATCGTGTTCACGAACTAATTAAGGGATTAAAATCGGGCCAGGCATTGGACGATTTAATTTATGAAAGTTGTGGGGATGGCAATAACAGCGACCCTGACGTGCAATCGATGGTGTATAACCACATTCGTAAAAAGTCAATTATTTTGAAAAAGGACTACCCTTTTTATGAGGTGTTAAAAACAAAGCTGAAAGATGTTTCGCCTGAAGATGTGATTCAAGAAGTAGAAGCTTCAAACCTTCGCGGAAGAGGGGGTGCCGGATTTCCCACGGGATTAAAGTGGCGTTTTGGGAGTAAAATAGAGGGTGAGCACAAGGTAATTATCTGTAATGCCGACGAAGGAGAGCCAGGCACTTTTAAAGACCGGGTGATGTTAACAGAATATCCCGAAATGGTATTTGAAGGGATGGTCATTGCTGCCTATGCCACCGGTGCCGATATGGGATTGCTCTACCTGCGACATGAATATAAATATTTGCTGAAATTCTTAAACCGCAAATTGGACGAGATGCGTGCAATAGGTGTTTTGGGTAAAAAAGTTGCCGGCATTAGCGATTTCCATTTTGACATTCGCATTCAGTTGGGTGCCGGGGCTTATGTTTGCGGTGAAGAGTCGGCTTTGATTGAATCGCTTGAAGGGAAACGCGGAGAACCTCGCGACAAGCCACCATTTCCTGTGGAAAAAGGTTATCTGGGATATCCAACCATTGTAAACAATGTGGAAACCCTTGCTACCGTAGTTAAGATTTTATACCATGGGGCCGACTGGTACACCGGATTTGGCACTAAAGACTCGTTGGGTACCAAGCTGTTAAGTATTTCGGGTGATTGCAAATTTCCCGGAATTTACGAAGTGGAATGGGGCACCAGTATCAAAGAAGTGATCGAGATGTGTGGTGCTGAAGAAGTTCAGGCTATCCAGGTGGGAGGCCCGTCAGGAATGCTCATTGGCGTGAAAGATTTTAACAATCTAAACAGCAACGAACTCATGAAATGGTACAAACCTTCAGGGATGATGATTGCTG
>CBETNY010000409.1:0-2361 GCA_965537275.1 uncultured bacterium
AAATTCCGGTAAGGATATACCTTTCCTGTCCGTGAATCGGTAACCGAATATCGGCTGAAATCAACAGTGAGCGTCTGTAAGGAAGAATCGACTACCACGGCCAGCGGGTTGTTGTGAAAGGTTGGCATGTATTCGCTGCAAGTAACTACCCTGTGGCTTCGGGTGGTGTCGAGTAGCGAAATTCCATCCACTGCGTATTGTGGTTTCATGCCCATGAGTTGTAACAGGGTGGGGAAAATATCGGCCTGGGAAACCAGCTGTTTTTCCTTTTTCATGAGGATTTTGTAAGAAGTCCGGTCGCCATCGGGTGGAAAAGCAATCATGGCATTGTGAAATACATCCGGGGTAAAATTGTCGTTAAACCGGCCGTTCATTCCACCGAAATTTTGCCCGTGATCCGGAGTAAAAAAAAGGAAAGTTCCGGGAAAATTTTGGTTTAAAAAGCGATAAAATCGCGTAAGATACCGGTCGGTAACAAGCAACGTGTTGTCAAAAGCATTGATGCAATTGGGAGAGGTCTCGGGCAAGAATCTTTTCAGGCTGTCCGGCGAATGCTCATTGTAGGGGTAGTGGCTGCCATCCATTTGTACCACCAGCAAAAACGGTGAACCATACTTTCTTAAGAAACTAAAAACATGCCTGAGCATCATTAAATCATCGACACCTTTGTGTACATCAACATGGCTGCTGAAAAAATTGCCGTCCTCAAGTACATCGAGGTTTTTATCCTCAAAAAGTGTCCCCAAATTTCCCCAATGAAGGTCTTGTGCCGAAAGAAACAGGGTGTGATATCCTGCTGATTTGGCATAATCGAACACTGAAGGATACTTAAAGAAAGCGCCTTTGGGATCGGGTCCCTCCAAACCGACCAACATGTAAGGTACGCTAAGCCGGGTTTTGTTTCCAATGGAAACCGCCTTTTGATAAGGGACAATTTTATGAAGTTTGTATAACGAATCAAGCAATGGCGTGGTTTTCCGGTGATATCCGTAAAGGCTCATGTGCGACAGAACCTGCGATTCGCCGACCACAAATACCAGGTTGGGAAGCTTGTCTTGGTGTGCAACCGGTGTTACGGGCGCCCGCTCGGCCTTGAGTTGGTGTTCGTTTCCCGATAATACTTTTGAGGTCAAATTATCGTAGAAAGCAATGGTATTTTGCTGAAAAAAATCAACGCTGTACCAGTGCAGACTTAGAAAAACAGATAACCCGATGTATCCTATCCCTGCGGGAATCATGACCCATTTACGCCGGAGTGGTGTCCGATACAACAAGATTCCTGCAACCAAAACCATGATTGAAAGAAAAAAAGAGGCTCCCCACTGAATGTTGGCACTGCCTGTTGCCAGTGCCATGCGCGTTGAATCGAAAAAAATCCCAAACCCGGAAAGAGAAATAAACTTTTTGTAAACCAGGAAATAATTTGCCTGTAAAATGAAGGGAACCAGTATCAAAAGAATATATAAAAACCAAAAAAGTACTTTCCGTTTTATAAATGATAACAGATACAATAAACCCAGCAATGCCAAGGCTGACAGCACATAATTGGCAAGAAAGCGCAATCCCGATATATTATTGGCCAACAAACTTGTTCCCCGAAAAGACAAATCCGTGATGATTAACAATCCCCAGGCGAGCCACAATGCCGATTTTTTCTTTTGCGCCATTTTTTTAAAAGTCGTTTATTGTGAACAACTTTTACCAAAGCCTTTGGTCATCACTTTCAACAGCGAATCCACGGGTGGATGTTTGCTTAACAGGCCGAGACTTCCGGGCCAGCTGCCGTACATGGCATTAGGTAACACGATATATTTTACACCAAATTCGTTTTTCAACGTTTCCATTTTATTTTTTCTGGCCTTAAAACCGGCAGGGTCTTCGAAAAAATCACCAAGATTGTCCCCGGCAAGTAAAACGATGTCATAATTTTTGGAAATCGTTTGACGGCGCGGTTCCTTGTTGCCGGTGGATGTACGCAGCAAAAGGTGGGCTTCATCCGCTTGTGGGAAGCCGAATTTTTTCAGGTTTTCGAGTGTGCCGGCTTTCACGGTTTTTTCTTTTCTGTTGCTAACATAAAAAATATGAAAACCCAATGAATCGGCGTATTTCAAAAAAGCCAATACCCCGGGAACAGGCTTGGCGTTGGCTTGCCTGCACCAGGTATTCCAGCACGAATCGTAATGCGCATTTAGCTGAATCATTTTGGCCTGGTAAGGGCTATTGTTCAATACGGTTTCGTCGATATCGAGTACAATGGCCATGTTTTTCTTTTTGGGGAATTTTTGGTGCAGCATGGTTGCACGCTCGGTAGCCACATTATAGGCCTGATAACAAAGGGCTTGATATTCGGCCGCAAAATAA
>CBETNY010000410.1:0-2327 GCA_965537275.1 uncultured bacterium
ATGTACACCCCCTGATAAAAACGGGAAAATTTCCGCTCCCATCCTGTATGCAGCAAAACTGACCGGCGTTACGCAAATCATCAAAGCGGGTGGAATTCAGGCCATTGCTGCCCTGACTTATGGCACCTCCGTTGTCCCCCAGGTGTACAAAATCTATGGCCCGGGCAACCAATACGTGACGGCGGCTAAACAAAAAGCTTTTTCGGAAGGGACGGCCATTGACCTTCCCGCAGGACCTTCGGAAGTGATGGTGGTGGCCGACGAAACCGCCTCACCCGTTTTTGTGGCAGCAGACCTGCTCTCTCAAGCCGAACATGGCATCGACAGCCAGGTGGTTTGTCTTTCCAATTCGTTGTCTTTTCTTGAAAAAATCAACCGGGAAGTGGAAAATCAATTACCGCAGCTTCCCCGCCGCGATATTGCAAAGGAGTCGCTCAAAAATGCACGCTTTTTATTTTCCGATTCAAAGGAACAAAGTCTGGGATTCATCAATGCTTACGCCCCGGAGCACTTAATTATTGCTTCAAAAGACGAAACCTACTATCTGGAAAACATTCAAAATGCAGGATCCGTTTTTATTGGCAACTATGCTCCTGAAAGTGCCGGCGACTATCTATCGGGAACCAACCACACCTTGCCCACCAATGGCTTTGCCCGAAGTTACGGAAGCCTTGGGCTGGATGATTTCACCAAAAAAATCAGCTTTCAGCGCATCACCCGCAGCGGCCTTCAAAATATAGGCGGAAGCATTGAAAAAATGGCCCGTGCCGAAGGGCTGGAAGCCCATGCACGTGCCGTTGAATGTAGGTTAAAAGCTATAACATCATGACAGAAGAAATTCAAAAATTGGTACGTAACAACCTGAAAAACATCAAACCTTACACATCGGCCAGGGATGAGTATACACAGGAAGCAGCCATTTGGCTTGACGCCAATGAAAACCCGTTCGACAGCCATACCAACCGCTATCCCGATCCCCGGCAACGGAAATTGAAAGCGGCTCTGGCTCAGGTGAAAAATCTTCCCACCGGGCAAATTTTTATTGGCAATGGAAGTGATGAAGTGCTCGATCTGCTGATTCGTGCCTTTTGTGAGCCGCGCCTTGACAATGTAATCATTACCAATCCCACCTATGGAATGTATCAGGTGCTGGCAGAGATAAATGATATTGAAGTAAGGGAATCGAACCTCAATGAAAACTACAGCTTAAACGTGCAAAATATTTTGGAACGCACCGATTCTCAAACAAAAATCATTTTTCTATGCTCACCCAACAACCCCACCGGAAACACGCTGGACGAAAAGGCTGTGGAAGAGATTTTGGAATCCACTTCCGCATTGGTGGTCATAGATGAAGCCTACATCGATTTCTCACAAAAGGAAAGTTTTCTTACAAAACTTCCCCGGTTTCCCCGTTTGGTGGTGGTGCAAACCCTGTCGAAGGCCTGGGGAATGGCCGGGTTAAGATTGGGACTCGGCTTTGCCTCTGCAGAAATCATCCGTCTTCTTGACAGCATCAAACCGCCCTACAATGTCAACACATACAGCCAGATGCAAGCGATACAGCGGCTGTCACATCCCGACGAAACCGAAAGACAAATCAGAATCATTGTTAAAGAAAAAGAAAAAATGCGACAGGTACTGGAGGATTTGCCCGGGGTAAAAAAAGTTTTCCCTTCCGACACCAACTTTCTGCTGGTGAAAATAGCTAACGCCACCAGGATATACAAGGAGCTCCTGAATAAGGGCATTGTAGTCAGAAACCGCAGTGGCATATTATATTGTAACGAGTGCCTGCGCATCACCATCGGTACACCCGAAGAAAACCAGCAAATCATTCGGGAACTGCAAAAGCTCTCCACAGGAAACAAACATGGATTTTTTTAATCCAAAATATACGGAAATCAATTTTGCAAGTGAGGAACCATAAGCTCATCAATTACAAAAAAACAAGAATTATTTCAAAGACTTAATAAGCCATGAAAAAAATACTTTTTATCGACCGCGACGGCACCCTGATTATTGAACCACCTGAAGATTTTCAGGTCGATTCGTTGGAAAAGCTGGAATTTTATCCCGGTGTGTTTCGCTATTTGTCATGCATTGCCGAACTGGACTACACCCTGGTCATGGTAAGCAATCAGGATGGATTGGGCACCGAAGGCTATCCTGAGGAGGCATTTAACCTGGTGCAGCAAAAGGTTGTCAAAGCCTTCAGCAACGAAGGCATTCATTTTCATGAAATCCTTATCGATAGAAGCTTTCCGGAAGATCACCTGCCTACACGCAAACCCAATACCGGCATGCTAACGCATTATTTAAACGGT
>CBETNY010000411.1:0-2326 GCA_965537275.1 uncultured bacterium
AGTAGTGAAGTGATTGATGGTGCCGCTGATGCCATGGCTGAGGTGGCTCCTGTAATTCTTGAATCGTCCAATATGGCCCAAAGTATTGCCCACGCAAGCGAAGAACAACGTATTGGTGTCGATCAAATTAACGAAGCCATTCAGCAGCTCAACGAGGTTACCCAGCAAAATGCAGCGGCTTCGGAAGAAATTGCCACCAGCTCCGAAGAGTTGGCTGCACAGGCCGATCAGCTGGTACAGTCCATTTCATTTTTTAAAATCGACAAAAAAGATAATCCGGTAAACCCGGTTAAACAGCCAGTGAAACAACCTGCTGCAAAGAAAAAACTTCCCCCTCGAAGTTCCGTGAACCGGAAACAGGGTGGCGTGAATATCGATTTGGGAACTCCGGATGAATTGGATGAAGGTTTTGAAAAGTTTTAACCCTGCAAATCTTTTTTTGGAATAAACAAGCCTATGAACCTTCATAAAACGAAAGATTATTTTGGCTTTGGAAACTTAAGTCCGGCCGACTTTAAGCGCCTGAGTGAATTTATTTATGCCCATTTTGGGATTCATTTGCCTGAAAAAAAAATGTATTTGCTGCAATCGCGGCTGGTAAAAAGGTTAGTGGCTTTAAAAATGTCTTCCTATGCCGAATATACCGATTATGTTTTAAAAACCGGCCTGAACGGGGATGAGGTTTTTGAAATGATTGATGTGGTTTCGACCAATAAAACGGATTTTTTTCGCGACAAAGCACACTTCGATTTTATTAGTGAAACGCTGGTCCCACAATGGAGAGGGCGGAAGGTTAAAGGGTGGAGTGCGGCATGCAGCACCGGTCAGGAGGTGTATACATTGGCCATGGTTTTGGAAGAAGCCCGGCGCGAAAGCCGTATTGCCAATTTTGATTTGTTGGGAAGCGATATTTCACAATCGGTTCTGCAAAAGGCTAAAACAGCCATTTACCCCTATCGCGAAGTGGTGAATATTCCTGAGTCGTTTCGAAAAAAATATCTGCTGCGCTCGCGTAAACCCGCAAACCCGCAAATTAGAATTATCCCCGCTTTAAGGGCCAAAGTACGTTTTATTCTTATTAACTTACTTTCTGAATCTTTTCCGGTCGGTACCGATTATGAAATGATTTTCTGTAGAAATACCCTGATATATTTTGATTCGTCTACGCAGGAGAAAGTGGTAAGCCATTTGGCGAAACATCTTGCCCCGGGAGGTTATTTTTTTATTGGCTTTTCCGAATCGCTACTCAATATGGACATCCGGACAATGGGGCTCAAATTGGTAAAGCCAACAATTTATCAAAAAACAGGTGGATGACGAAAAAGTAATGCTCGCATGATGCACAAAGGTCACACAAATGTTAAATCAACGAAAGGGATTGAACCATGAATGAAAATAAAAAACCGATGAATACTTCAAATAGCCGGTCAAACAATAAGGTTGATCAATTGGAACATGAAAATGCTTTGCTGCTTAAGCAAATCGATGAGCTCAACCATAAATTGATGGATTCGGAAACTTTTAAAAGCCATTTTATCTCCAATGTAAGCAACGAAATAATGAATCCTTTTGCTTCGATTATGGGTTTGTCTAAGGCCATCATGAACTTAAAAGGAAAAGAATTGGAGAAGGCACCTGAGATGGCGAGACTGATTTTTGAAGAATCGAAATTCCTCGATTTTCAATTGACAAATATTTTTGCGGCAGCTCATCTTGAATCGGGCATCATCCAACCCGAATTGATTAACTTTAAAGTGAGGCCCTTTTTGGATGAAGTGGTTGCAGGGTTTAGTTATGAGTTGAAGAAGCAAGCTATCGAAGTCAAACTTATACCGGCCGGTGAAATCGCCTTGTCGGATACCGATTATTTCAAAACCGATCGTGATAAACTTCGACTCATCCTCATAAATCTGCTGAACAATGCCATTAAATTTTCAGGGATGGGAACAAAAATCGAAATTGAGTATGCGTTGGACCAGGGGCAATTATCGCTTGCCATAGTCGATGAGGGCGTTGGAATGAGCAAAGAAACCTTAAGCCGTATTTTTGACCGCTTCGAAAGGGGAAATAAAAGTATACATTCGTTGAATCCCGGAAACGGATTGGGATTGGCTGTTGTGGAAGGTCTGCTTTATTTATTGGAGGGTGAAATAAAGGTGAGTAGTACAGAGGGAAAGGGAAGTCGTTTTCAATTGATTATTCCTGAAATGAAGGATGGTCCGTTGCACGAAAATGAAGACGGCCTGTTCGATGAGTCAGAAGCAGAAACTTTCTAAACCATGGCAGAGGTTCAGTCATATTATCTTTATCCTGCAAATTTGTTTGC
>CBETNY010000412.1:0-2313 GCA_965537275.1 uncultured bacterium
TCCTGTTCTCAACACCGGCAGCTTATATTAGGCTCGCTTTTAAACACTCACCAATTAAGCCATGAAACCGAATAAAGTCTACTTTAAAGAAGAACAAACCTTTAAGCAAAGTCCCCGCATGTGGATTTTAATAACTGCTGTTTTTGCAAGCATAGCACCCATTGCCTACGGCTTGTACCAGCAACTGGTTTTAGGAAAGCCATGGGGCGATGAGCCCATGTCCGACAAAAACCTCATTTATACTTTTGTCTTTATTTTTATTTTGATGGCCGGATTGGTTATTTTTTTTAGCCGGATGAAGTTACAAGTAAGGGTGGACAGTGAAGGCATCCGGTATCGTTTTCCATTTTACATCATCAAAGAGAGGATTATTTCGCGCGAACAAATCAACCGGTATGAAATCAGAACCTACCGCCCGTTAATCGAATATGGCGGTTGGGGATATAAAACGGGGATTCATCGTAAACTGAAAGGGTTCAATAAATCAGGAACCGCTATGACCATCATGGGAAAAACCGGACTTCAGCTCTATTTGGAAGACGGACAAAAAATACTCATCGGCACCCAGCGACCGGATGCTTTCCGCAGGGCGATGGATAAAATGATGGCTCAAAAAATGAGGAACGAATAATGGCAAAAAAGAAAGCATTTGTACTTCGGTTACAACCTGAAATGTTAGAAGCATTAGAGAAATGGGCTGCCGACGATTTTCGCTCCATCAACGGGCAAATCGAGTGGCTTTTGCACAATGCCTTGCAAAAAGCCGGCAGGCTCAAAAAGCAATCTCCACGCAAGGAAGAAAAATAACCACCCGTAGCCCGAAATTTGCCTTCCTATTTTCCAATGACTTATACTACCTTTGCAAGCCAAAGAAAAGATAACACATGGCCCGAAAAATTTCCATAGAAGAATTTTTACCGCTTACGGATAAATTTCCATTGGTGGACGTGCGTTCGCCAAAGGAATTTGCGCAGGGGCATATTCCGGGGGCCGTGAATATTCCCCTTTTCGACAATGATGAGCGGGCACTTGTGGGAATCCGTTACAAGCAGGGTGGAAAAGAAAATGCCGTGCAGTTGGGGCTGGAAATTGTGGGACCAAAATTGGCTGATTTTGTAAAACAAGCACGCAAAATTGCACCGAAAAAGGAGATTTTAGTACATTGTTGGAGAGGCGGTATGCGCTCGGGCAGTATGGCCTGGCTTTTCGAAACTGCCGGGATGAAAGCTTACACACTCGAAGGTGGATACAAAGCGTACCGCCGGCATATTCGTGCCGCTTTCTCGAAGCCGGTACAACTTTTTGTATTGGGAGGTTACACGGGCAGCGGTAAAACCGATGTGCTAAAAGCCATGGAAAAAGCAGGAGAACAGTTTTTGGATATCGAAGGGATTGCGCATCATAAAGGGTCGGTTTTCGGGCCCTTGGGACAGGAACCTCAGCCTACCAACGAGCAATTTGAAAATAACCTGGCCGATGCCTGGCGGAAATTCGATTTTGATAAACCCATTTGGGTGGAGGACGAAAGCCGGCATCTGGGATTTTGCGGTATTCCTGATCCGCTGTTTCAACAAATGCGGCAGGCACCTCTCATCAAGATTCTGGTTCCCAAACCGGAAAGAGAAAAACGATTGGTGCGTGAATACGGCAGTTTTTCCACGGAAGCCCTCATGGAACAACTGGTAAAAATAAAAGAACGACTCGGCGGGCAACATCTGAAAGAAGCCATTACTGCCCTCGAGACGGGAGACCTCTTGAAAGTGGCCGACATCACCTTGCACTATTACGACAAAGCGTATGCACATGGCGCTTCAAAGCGACCCCGGGAAAATGTTTTTGAACTGGTTATGGAAAAAGACGATCCGGTGGAAAATGCCCGTGAAATTGTAGAATTTGTAAATAAAAAAACCTTTACCTCTAATTGATTGGAATACCCTTTTCTGTTTTTTATCAGACAGCCAATAAATTCCTATTATTTTCTTTCTCGAAGTTGCATAGTGGCAGATAAATTTTAAAATCTATTTTGAGCCTGCTGATTTCGCCAAAGAACACGGATAATGAACATAAATTCAGGAATATATGTGGATATTTTGAGGTTGTAAAAGTTGTGTAAATGCAAAGTAAAGGGCTCCGGGATGGATAAAAACGATGACGAACCGACACGGGGTGACCTCCCCAACAAAAGCACATTAAAAGCAGATGCTATTAGAGCTAAAGTTTCCCACCGACATCAATCGTCTGAGTATTGCCAGATAAAACCTTGAAAGAATAATAGACTTGCTTTATGGTGCAAAACTCGACAAAAAGAAACCC
>CBETNY010000413.1:0-2310 GCA_965537275.1 uncultured bacterium
CCTTCATCCATTTCACGCAAACAGTAATCCGGCGAAAATACCGTTTCGGCTACTCCTGCAATTTTCATCTCTTGCATAAGCAACTGACAGTGCGCCACCATCTTTCCACTATGGCTTATCGGTTTATCAAAATAAAAATGCACCCTGCCGGCCTGATGGTTTTTCAAATAACCGAGAATCAATTGCAGACTACGGGTCAGAATATCCCAATTTAATTTTTTACGGTGTATTTCGGAAACATCACGCAAAAATCCATCCAGCCCTTCAAAAACAAAATTTCCGCTAAGATAGCTTCCCACTGTCCGGCATACATTGAAACCATCCACGGCCACAAAGCTTCCGGCATCAAAACGGGTAAGCTGCCTGGCCTTACGGGCTTTAATCTGCTCTGCGGTTGCCAACCCGCGATAAAGCATTACCCTTTCATGTGCCGGCAAGGCATACCGGTCGCCCACCATCTTTAACATTGATTTGTCCGGATAGTTTCGTTCCAAAAGATATAAATAATCGGCAATTGCCAAAGAAAAATGGTCGCTGGGTTTCATTCTTAACCTACAATCTCTATTTTTGTAAATATAAATCAATTTTTCGTTACATGCAACGAGCCATTAAATTAAATAGAAACGTGATAATCACTTTAATGGCCCATCCCATTTGACAATTAATCACAATGATAAACACATGAAGATACTCATTATCAATGGTCCCAATTTGAATTTACTGGGCAAACGTGAGCCTGAAATTTACGGAAATCGTAACTTTGACGATATTTTACAAATTTTCCAACATGATTTCCCCGATGTGCAAATTGCATATTATCAGTCGAATGTGGAGGGAGAATTGATTAACCGGCTGCACGAAGCCATGGGAAATTTTGATGGTGTCATTTTAAATGCGGGAGCGTATACGCACACCTCGGTGGCATTGGGCGATGCCATTAAAGCCATTGCCCTGCCTGTTATTGAAGTACACATCAGCAATATTTTTTCACGCGAAGATTTCCGTCACGTTTCATATATCGCCCCTTACTGCAAAGGCTCTATCATGGGTTTCGGATTAGACTCGTACCGGCTGGCCCTGCAATATTTTATGATGCAGGAGAAAAAGAAATAAAGTGTGGAGTGCCTAAAGTTAACACAGCTAGAACATTGTATCACTATTTCCTACGAAAAGTCGGATGGATTGAGTTGAGAGAATTGGTCTATTTTCCGGATGAAATGTTTAGCCACCAAGCTCTTTTGATAAATCATTGACGATTCCGGTTGTGTTAACTGACCTCTTTTTGTTTTCAATTTATTTAAATGACGGTAAAAATACAAATGCGCCCTGATGACCGCCATCATATCTTTCCAATGACCTTCGACAAGAAATTTCAGACCGGCCAGTCCATCCAGAAACAAACGAAGAATAAGTACTTTCCAGAGCCTGTTTTCAGGAAGATTTTTATACAACAGCATAAAATTGTTGCGAAAATTCAGGTAAGTTTTCCGGGGTGAGTTTTTCGGAAGTGTTCCGCCTCCAACATGATACACCACCGATTGGGGTTGCACCATGATTTTGTACCCTTTGTTTTTGGCCCGCCAACAAAAGTCAATTTCTTCCATATGGGCAAAAAAATCTTCATCCAGTCCACCCAGTTCTTGAAAAACTTTCGCCCTGACAAAAAGACAAGCGCCGGTTGCCCAAAACACCTCACGCACATCATCATACTGACCTTTATCCGGCTCTAACGATTCGAAAATCCGGCCGCGACAAAACGGATAGCCCAGCTTGTCGATAAATCCTCCGGAGCCCCCTGCATACTCAAAATATTCGGGATGGTGATACGACCGAATCTTTGGTTGGCATGCAGCGATATTCGGGTCTGATTCCATCAAATCAAGCAAAGGATTAAGCCAACCCTTGGGCACTTCAATATCCGAATTAAGCAGCACATAATAATCAGCCCTAACCTGCGACAAAGCCCAATTGTAACCACCGGCAAAACCATTGTTTTGCTTATTTACCAGGCATTTTATGGCAGGATAATTTTGTTTCAACCAATCTACGGAATTATCCGACGAAGCATTGTCGGCCACGATAACCTCAGCCCCCTTGCTATTGGCAATGACCGAAGGAAGAAATTTTTGAAGAAAACTTAATCCGTTAAAATTTAAAATTACGACTGCAACCCTGCTCATGCCTTTATCTTTTGGATAGACACAAAAATAAGCAAGTATTTTAATTGAGGCCTGCGGGGTCAAAATAATACAGAATTTTTTTGGATAGGCTGTAAAAAACGAAAAAAAGTGTATTTTTGCGGCCTCAAAG
>CBETNY010000414.1:0-2277 GCA_965537275.1 uncultured bacterium
AAAACAAGATTTTTCTGATTTTTTAGTACTTTGTATTACATAGTATTAGTTTTTGCATTATCTTTGCCCCATGGATACGAAAAAAAAGGAAGCACAATTGCGAAAAGGCGTACTGGAGGTGTGTATTTTATCGTTGTTGAAAGACAAAGAGATGTACACTTCCGATTTGCTTGTATCGCTCAAAGAGGCTCATTTGCTGGTGGTTGAGGGAACCATTTATCCTTTATTAAGCCGGCTGAAAAACGAAGGACTTTTAAGTTACCGGTGGGAAGAGTCGGTAACGGGTCCGCCACGAAAATATTTTAAACTTACCGAAGACGGAGAGGCTGTTCAAAAGGCTTTAACCACTGCCTGGAAAGAATTGAGTACCTCTGTCAATCAACTCATTAAAAAATAATCACCATGAATCAAACCAAAACTGTTAACCTGGCCGGAATAAATTTTTATCTGGATGAAGACGCTTTCCTAAAACTGGATAAATATCTCGCTTCGCTGAGGGCACATTTTCATCAGCAGCAGGGTGCTGAAGAAATTTTACGTGACATTGAAACCAGAATTGCTGAGATTTTTCAGGAAAAAATCAGTCATCCGCAAGAAGTTATTGCGCTACCGTTGGTAGAGGAAATAATTGCCACGCTGGGAAATCCCGGTGAATTTGACGCGGAGGAGGATGCCAATCCAAAGAAAGAATCAAGCCACCCGCATGCCAATCACAAAAAGCGGCTTTTCCGCGACGTTGACAACCGGCTGCTGGGTGGCGTATGCTCCGGTCTGGGGGCTTACCTGAATCTTGATCCTGTAATAATTCGGGTAATCTTTTTGGTGGCCATTTTATCCGGCATCTCCCTGCTGGTTTATCTGGTATTGTGGATTGTTATCCCTCCTGCCCTTACCACCGCTGAAAAGATTGAAATGCAGGGAAACCCGGTAAACATCGAGAACATCGAAAAAGTGATTCGCCAGGAGATGAATCATCTGAAAAATACATTCGACGATTTAAGCGAAAAAGAAAAAAATAAGCCGAAAGGATTATGTGCCATCCCCCATTTTGGGCTATAAACAGAAAAGGCCGTTCCACAAAGAACAGCCTTTTTTTATGTTTAGGATAGAAAAAACCTACCCAATCAATTCAAGCATTTTTTTACCAATATCGGCAGGAGAATCCACCACGTGTACACCACATTCGCGCAAAATTTCTTTTTTGGCTTCAGCGGTATCGGCTTTTCCACCAATAATGGCACCGGCATGTCCCATGGTACGTCCTTTAGGTGCTGTAGCTCCGGCAATAAAGCTCACCACAGGTTTCGTTCCATGTTCTTTAATGTAGTAAGCGGCATCGGCTTCCATGCTACCGCCGATTTCGCCAATCATCACAATTCCTTCGGTTTCAGGATCGTTCATGAAAAGTTCAACGGCATCTTTGGTAGAAGTTCCAATAATGGGGTCGCCACCAATACCAATGGCGGTGGTTTGTCCCAAACCGGCTTTGGTCAGCTGGTCAACGGCTTCGTAGGTTAAGGTACCTGAGCGGGAGACAATCCCTACTTTTCCTTTTTGATGGATAAATCCGGGCATAATTCCCACTTTTGCCTCACCGGGAGTAATCACGCCGGGGCAATTGGGGCCAACCAATCGACTCTCTTTATCGGAAAGATACTCTTTTACTTTCACCATGTCTTCGGTAGGAATGCCTTCGGTGATACAAATAATCACTTTAATACCGGCTTCAGCAGCTTCCATGATGGCATCGGCGGCAAAAGCCGGCGGCACAAAAATGACAGAAACATTGGCTCCTGCCTGATCCACTGCATCTTTAACAGTATTAAACACTGGTTTGCCCAGGTGGGTTTGACCCCCTTTGCCGGGCGTAACACCCCCTACTACATTGGTGCCATACTCAATCATTTGAGAGGCATGAAAAGTACCTTCGCTCCCGGTAAATCCCTGAACGATCACTTTTGAATCTTTATTGACTAATACGCTCATTTGTTATAAGTTTTATATCTGCATCTAAAAAGAAGTGTCAAAGGTAAAAGGTTTTCTGATAATAATTAAAAATTCTTGATTATTTTTGTTATTTATTAATCATTTTAAATTAACCCATGAATAACGGATTATCAGGAGTTTACAACAAAGACACTATTTGCGCTGTAGCCACACCACCCGGGATGGGAGCCATTGCAATAATCAGATTATCAGGGCAAAAGAGTCTGCAAATTCTGTTGGAAATCTTCCAATCGAAAAGAAAAACACTTGATGTTGATACCATCGAGAGCC
>CBETNY010000415.1:0-2265 GCA_965537275.1 uncultured bacterium
ATCTTCACCGTGATGCGGAACAAACCGACAAAGACCGCTACCAAACCGTTTACGCCCGGCTCAACGGGTCGGTAGCTGCGCCTACCGCCGGCTTGCATTTTACCAATCGTATTTTGCAAAAGCTGGATGCAAAAGGTTTTGAAAAAGAAAAAATCATCCTGCATGTCGGAGCAGGAACCTTTAAACCGGTCTCTTCCACAACCATCGGTGAACATGAGATGCACACCGAAAAAATTAAAATCAGTAAAGAAAGCTTACAACACCTTTTATCCAAACTTAATGATCCGATAATTCCGGTGGGCACCACCTCCATGCGCAGCCTCGAAAGCCTGTTTTGGATGGCACTCCGGATCCACAACAACCTTTCCCCTTTCAACCGCGTCGACCAATGGGATCCGTACCAACAAGAAATACCCGACCATTTTACCGGCAAACAAGCCCTGGAACTACTGATCGAATATCTGGATAAAACACATCAAAATGAGTGGATAGGCGAAACCCAGCTCATGATTGTTCCGGGATACAAATTTCGTTTTGCCACAGGTATCGTGACCAATTTTCACCAACCAAAAAGTACATTGTTGCTTTTGGTATCGGCTCTTATTGGTGATCAATGGAAAGAAGCCTACGATTTCGCCTTGCATCATGATTTCCGTTTTTTAAGTTATGGCGACAGCTGCTTGTTTTTACCCGATACCAAATAAATCCTCACTAAATCTTACAAACACTTAATATTCTGCTTTTTACAGGATAATCGCGATTTGACTTTAAGCTAAAATAAACCCTTTCAATCATTTCGACCACCTCGACCAAAAACTTTAAAATGAGCCACCCCTTTTAGGTTATTTTTTGTTATCTTTTAACAGCAAACCCCTGTAAACACTGGCTTACAGGTATATGGTTAATAATTATTTTTAATTTTCAGGTGAAAATAATTGGGTTTTTAAAAAATCTATTTTAGCTTTGAAGCAACATTAACCCTAAAACAAATTCCTATGAAAAACATCTCTCATGACGCGCAGAAATTTTTCGATTTGCGTGATTTCGTTTTAAATGTAAAAAGTTATGAAGAAGCGGTCAAAGGTTTTAAATGGCCACGCATTACCAAGTTTAACTGGGCATTGGATTATTTTGATGTGATGGCCGAAGGCAACGAAAAAACCGCATTAATTTTTGCCGACACCAATGGTAAAGAAGAAAAGGTAAGCTTCGACGACATGCGAAAGCGCTCAAACCGCGTAGCCAACTTTTTAAACGACCTGGGTATGCAAAAAGGCGACCGCGTCATGTTGATGATGGACAGTTCAGTAGAAATCTTTGAATTATTTCTTGGAATAATGAAAGCCGGAGGAGCCATTATTCCGGCATCCACCCTGCTTTCACCTGCCGATGTGTCGGACCGCATCATCCGTGGTGATGTAAAATTTGTAGTGGCACATCAGCAATACATTAACCGTGTAGATGAAGCCGGCGAAGCGCTTTTCAGACTAAAAGGGCTCATCTGCGTAAAAGAGCCCACAGACGATTGTCATTGCGAAAGCAAAGAAAATATTCCTTGCTGGGTCGATTACGCTGAAAACAAAGAATATGAAGAGACTTATGAATCCAATTTTATTACTTTTTCGTCAGATATTCTGTTTCTTTTCTTTACCTCCGGAACTACCTCCAAACCCAAACTTGTGATGCATCCCCATCACTACCCTGTGGGGCATTTAACCACCATGTACTGGCTCGATTTAAAACCCGATGATGTCCATTACAACATCAGCTCGCCGGGATGGGCCAAATTTATTTGGAGTAGTTTTCTGGCACCCTGGAATGCAGGTTGTACCGCTTTCACACTAAAATACGACCAATTCGATGCAGACAAAGTGCTCGATGCCATGGAAAAATATCAAATTACCAGTTTGTGTGCCCCCTTAAGTGTTTGGAAATTATTTGGCAACAAAGATTTCACGAAATATGATTTTGCTTTGAAAAAAATGGTAAGTGCAGGCGAACCGGTGAACCCCGAAATCAGTAAAACGGCCAAGGCCCTTACGGGAGTGGAATTGCGTGAAGGCTACGGGCAAACGGAAACCACTGCCATGGTAGGCACCTTTCCGGGCATGAAAGCCAAACCCGGCTCCATCGGTAAGGTTGCACCGGGTTATGAAGTGAAAATTTTAGACGCCAAACTGGATGAAGTCGCCCCCGAGCAGGATGGCCAGATATGTTCGGCCATTTATCCCACAAAACCCCTGGGCTTGTTGACAGCTTATGAAG
>CBETNY010000416.1:0-2263 GCA_965537275.1 uncultured bacterium
TGTGGGGAGCACGAACCGGATTGCCTGAATCGGAAGCCAGTTGAAAGGTGCCTTCAAATTTGTTACCATTCCCTGCCATCCCCATGTCTTTGGTTACTTCAATCAAGGCGGCTTCACTGCGACGAAGGGAGACATCATAGCCCATGATGTGATATTCGATGGGATCACGAAGGGGAGCGTTTTTGATTACAGTAACTTGTTTTCCCACCACAAAACCCATTTCGATAATGCGCTTACGAAAGGCGCCACGGCCTCTAACTTTTGTGATGATTGCTTTTTCTCCGTTTTTGAGTTCCGCCAGGGTCATACTATCTCTTTCTTTTGTGCAAAATAAGGGTGTTTTGGGCAAAGCCAAAATACCCGATTCGGGGTATTCTTCATGGGATGAGACAACGGAAAAGTGGGTTCCCCACTAGTCGATGCCATCGAGCGATTGCAGAAAATCCGGCGATTCCATTTCATTTTCATGAAGTAAATGATGAATTTTCGGCATCATGCTGGTTAACCGGTACCCCCAGTGCGAAGCAAACAAAGTGCGGCATTCTTTTATGGCATTTTGCCTTGCTGCAAAGGTATTTCGCTGGTAAAGCAAAATAAAATCCTTCATATCCTGATACACATCGGTAATCATTTCCGAAATACTTCCCCGCAAGGGTTCATTCTCGTTAATGTATTGTGGATCGATATACCAAAACTCATCCTTTTTGCCCAATTTTTCACGCAGGGCATAAAACAAGCTTTCATAATCCTCGGGGGTGACAAACCGCTCATTGGCTTCAGGATATTCCACCTCAACATCCGGCATCAAGCTACCCTTCAGGTACATCAGCGGACTTATACGGTAGACAAACTCCAAAATCTCTTCCAAAGGTTTTATGGCCACATGGTCAAAGAAATAACAAAACTCGTTGGCTACCGTCAACATTTCAATAATTGGCTTTTTCAACGTCACATCGTCAGTATATTCGCTCATGGGTAAAAATTTTTGCAAAAATAGCATTTTCCGCTGTTCCTATTTAGGTTTTAGCGAATAAGGATTTTTATGTGATTTCAAGCATGTTTCAGCACAAATAAGCCTTTCAACCATGTTTTTTATTGCGTGCCGGACGTAGGTGTTTATGACTTCATGCTGTTTAAAAATTCATCTGGTGTCATTACAGGTATCTGAGATTTTTTGAAATCCTTGCCGTTTCTTGTAATAATCATGTCGCATTCTGATCTTAACGCACTAAAATATTGTAATGAATCTTCAAAGTCAGGAAGGTCTGAATTCAGAGCCTTTTCAATGATTACCTCGTCAAGTTCACATATTCCGGAAATAATTTTGAACTTCCTCAATTTGTCTTTAGTATTTTTTAGTCCTTCAAATTTCGTGAGGAAATAACTAACGGTGGCAAATGATAAAGCAGAAACAATAATCTTTAACTTTCTTTTGTCAGCAAGCGTTGCAATCTTTGCAGCAGAGACATAAAATGGTTCTCGTTCACCAAGAAGATCGAGCATTACATTTGTGTCCAAAAACAATTTCATTTCTATTTATGTTTTTCGATCAAATGATTTAAGAACTCAGATTTGTAGTCAAGGTCAGCAGGGATATGAACACCAGTGGACATACTTTTCACAAAAGGTGAAATTTCCATATCTGATTCATTGTCATCTTTATCACGATTAATCAATGATTTTAAGTAAGATTCTATAATTCTGGACAGACTCCTATTATGTGACGATGCATATTCTTTTGCTTTTTCAATCACCGATTTATCTAGTTTCAATGTTAATTTTGTGTCCATGATTTTATATTATACGTACAAATATACTAAATTAATCCGTATTAACAAAATATATGGTCTTTTTCTGCACTTTCGCCCAACGGTTTGGGCTATGCGTATTGGTTTTCTAAGCAATTCACTTTTGTTTTACTACTAAACTTCTTTCTCGCATAATCATTCAATTTACTTCGGAGCCCAAATTACGGATGAGCCGCTGTTGTGCTTTCGTACTTTATTTTGCAGTCAGGTTTATTGATAGATTGAGTGCGTTTGCGATTAAAATAAGGTTAGAAATCCGGATATCTTCACCATTCTCAATTCTTGAAATATAGGGTCTTTTTTTACCAACTAATTCGGCCAGGTCTTGTTGGCTAAGCTTTAATTCTTTCCTTCTGTTTTTAATAATTTCCCCAAAGTAAAATGAGAAAGCTTCATCCCTGAACTTCTCACGAAATTCGGTTCCTTTTTTACCAAACCTTTTTTCAATTTCGTCT
>CBETNY010000417.1:0-2256 GCA_965537275.1 uncultured bacterium
CGATGTGGAGCAGGCAGGAAAAACGGACAGAAGAAGCTTTGAGACTTTTTGCAACAATAAGCCAAAATGAGTTTGCAAAGGCCCCATTTTTTTGCTGCCGTAGCGAAACAAGCCGTGCCCATGTAAAGATACAGCGGACAGCCCGGTGCGGTTTGCGTTGGGCCTTGTGTGTGGGAACTGCAGCTGCCCAAAACATTCATAAAACCTTAGGGAGACTTCAAATTTCCTTTAGATTTAAAGCTTTATCTTTGTCTCCTGATGAAAATATTAATTGTTGAAGACGAACAATCTTTACTGGAGGCCGTGGCTTCTTACTTGCGGAAAGAAGGCTTTGTATGCGAAAAGGCATCCAACTACTTTACGGCCGAAGACAAGCTGGCGGCCTTTGACTACGACCTGATGGTGCTCGACATCACCCTTCCTGACGGTAATGGGCTTGACCTGTTAAAGCAATTAAAAGAAAGGCATTCGGGCATGGGCGTATTAATTGTTTCAGCCCGTAATTCATTAGACGACAAGATAAAAGGACTCGACATCGGCGCCGACGATTACATTACCAAGCCTTTTCATCTTTCGGAATTACACTCGCGCATAAGGGCTGTTTTGAGAAGGAGGAAATTTGAAGGGACACAAAGTTTGCAGTTCCGGGAAATCCGCTTGCTAACTGAAGAACGCGAAGTATACATTCACGAAAAAGCATTGAAACTAACACCAAAAGAATTTGATTTGTTACTGTTTTTCATTACCAACAAAAAACATGTGCTCACGCGACAATCCATTGCCGAACATCTTTGGGGCGATTATATGGACATGGCCGATCATTTCGATTTTGTTTATACACACCTGAACAACTTGCGGAAAAAGATAAAAAAAGCCGGGGGAAACGATTATGTAAAAACCGTGTATGGCATTGGCTATAAATTTACTGACGAATGAAATTACTAAAAAAAATTAACCGGAATTACCTGTTTGGTTCAGCCGCGGTATTGGTCGTCGGGCTTGTTGCTTTGTATTGGCTGGTTAATTACTTTGCTTCCACAGAAATTGAAGAAAGCCTTCACGCTTCTGAACAACGTATCATCAAACACATTAAAAAACACAATAGCCTTACCTACCTGTACCCCGTTATCGAAGTGGAAAAAGTTAATGCCCCACAACCTGCTATCATGAAAGACACTACCATTTTTGACGCTGAAGAAAACGAAGCTGAAATATTTAAAGAATTAGACACCTATCCAAACATCAACGGGCAATTTTACCACATCACCGTAAGGGCATTGACAGTTGAGAAACAGGATATTGTTTTGAGCATTTTCCTGGCGGTTACTTTTATTTTTTTACTGCTCATTGGCGCACTTTACTTTATCAACAAACAAGTTTCCCTGGCGGTTTGGCAACCTTTTTATGACAACCTCGAAAAGCTGAAATCCTTTTCAATAAAAGAAAATCAAAACATTGAACTGCGTGAAACCAACATCACCGAATTTAACGAACTCAACCACAGCATAAACCAATTAACCGAAAAGGTGGTGTCGGATTACAACAGTTTAAAAGAATTTACACAAAACGCATCGCACGAGCTACAAACGCCCCTTGCAGTGATACAGGTGAAAACAGAAAACATCCTGGGCAGTGAAAACCTTACAGAAGAACAGCTATCAACACTTCATGCCATACTCGAAAACATTTCACGCTTAAGCCGGCTCAACAGCAGTCTTTTGTTGCTTACTAAAATCGAAAACAATCAATTTGCCAATGCAGAGAACCTGGATTTTGGAGTAGGCATCCGTAAAAACCTGAAGTCTATGCAAGAGCTTTTTGCCATGCGGCAAATTGTTCCTACCTTAGAGATTGATGGATCTTTTCATCACGCAATGGACAAAACGCTGTTCAACCTTTTGGTGAACAATCTGCTCAAAAACCAGTTGATGCATACTCCCAAAAAAGGAAACGTTCTCATCAGGATAGAGAACTCCAGCATTCTTTTTGCCAATACAGGTGCCAGTCCCTTAAAAAACAAAACCAGGATTTTCGATCGATTTTACAGAGAAAATTTTAATGAGCGTTCCACCGGACTGGGACTTGCCTTAGTAAAAAAAGTTTGTGAGGTAAGCGGTTTAAAGATTACCTACGCTTTTGATGGAGGAATGCATCAATTCAGGATAAGGCAGAGTTAAGAAATATTTTAAGTGATCTTTTTATCTTCTTCCAATTTCCTTTAGAATTCAACTATAGATTTGCCGTATTATTCATCTT
>CBETNY010000418.1:0-2217 GCA_965537275.1 uncultured bacterium
GCACCGGCTCCGCGTCAGACTCGCGTTGGCTGAGGAAATGTCTTAACCCCCTAAACATTTGGCCTTGATTAGTGTAATTTTGAAAGATAATATGACTGAAAACAAGGGGTGTCCGGTACTTATAAACCGAAATGGGTGGCACAATATGACCGGAATATCCGGTAGAACCCTTTTTACTTAGTCAACCATCCACTCAAACAGTTGGTAATGCTCGCCGTTCATGCCAAGTTTTGTGTACACCTTGATGGCGCGGTGGTTGGTTTTATCCACATACAATCGTAGGCCGGCAATTTCTGAATCATTTTGCGCCCAGTGGCGGATGTGTTCATACATGGCCCTGAAAACGCCTTTTTGGCGATATTCTTCAATCACGTACACCGATTGTATCCAGGCTACCCACTTATTCCGCCAGTCGCTCCACTCAAAAGTAATCAAAAGTGAGGCAACAATTTTGTCGTTATCAACAGCCACAAAGTATTTGCCTTTTGCAGGATCACGCAAAACAGCATTCACACCCGTATTCACCGTTTCCTTATCTAACTGAAAATTTTCAGTTTCCATTGCCATCTTCATTTGAAAATCAGCAATAATTTGTTGGTCTTCCTGAGTAGCCAGTCTGATTTGTACCATGTTTTTTGATAATTTTGACAAAAATAAGAAATCTTCCATCGCCATGAGTGAAGCCATTAAACATGAATGCGGAATAGCCCTGGTACGGCTGCTTAAACCCCTTGAATTTTATCTGGGCAAATACGGCACTTCTGTTTACGGATTACAGAAATTGCATTTGCTTATGCAAAAACAGCACAACCGCGGACAGGATGGCGCCGGCATGGCTTGTGTAAAATTTGATCTGCCACCGGGAAGAAAATACATCGACCGTATTCGTTCAAACGAGGCTTCTCCCATTCAGCATATTTTCAGGGAGGCCTATCAACCGTTTCAACAATTGAAGATGGAACATCCTCATCTTATCCGTGATGTGGGGTGGTTAAAAGAGCATTTACCATTTACCGGTGAGCTTTTTCTGGGTCATTTACGTTACGGAACCTATGGTGGAAATGCCATCAAAAACCTGCATCCGCTCAAACGGGCCAACAACTGGAAAACCAGAAATTTGCTACTGGCCGGTAATTTCAACATGACCAACAATGATGAATTGATACAAACGCTGGTTGATTTGGGACAATTTCCGCAGGAGACCTCTGATACGGTTACGGTACTTGAGAAAATCGGACACTTTTTGGATGAAGAAAACGAACGCCTGTATCAGGAATTAAAAGAGCAGGGGATTTCAAAAAAAGAGGCCACGGATTATATCATCAACAAATTGGACATGCTTCCCATTCTTCGCGAATCGGCCAAACGTTGGGATGGCGGCTATGTGATTGGCGGTTTATTGGGTCATGGTGATGCCTTTGTGATGCGTGATCCTGCCGGAATAAGGCCGGCGTTTTATTATGCCGATGAGGAAATTGTGGTGGCTGCTTCGGAGCGTCCGGTTATACAAACCGCCCTCAATGTTCCCATAAAAAAAATTAAAGAACTTTCGCCCGGACATGCATTAATCATAAAAAAAGACGGTTCTTTTCGTGAGGAGGCTTTTATTGAGGCATTACCAAAAAAATCATGCTCCTTCGAGAGAATTTATTTTTCCCGTGGAACCGACCGTGATATTTACCTTGAACGTAAAAAGCTGGGAAATCTTTTGGCCAAACCTGTTTTGCAAAAGATTGATTATGATTTGAAAAACACGGTATTCAGCTATATCCCCAACACGGCCTCGGTGGCTTTTCAGGGTCTGGTGGAAGCTTTGAATGCGTTTAGTGCCGACCGGATAAAAGAAAAAATTCTACAGGAAAAGCAAAACCTGAGTAAAGAACGTTTGGAGGTGATTTTTTCGCAGGGCCCGCGTATTGAAACCATTGCCGTAAAAGATGCCAAATTGCGTACCTTTATCACTTCCGATCAGCAGCGTGACGAGTTGGTGGCCCATGTGTACGATGTAACTTACGGTGTGGTACGCAATCAAAAGGACACTTTGGTGGTGTTAGACGATTCCATCGTCAGGGGAACTACCCTTCAGCAGAGCATTATCCGGATTCTTGACCGCCTGCATCCCAAAAAGATTATCATTGTTTCGTCGGCACCCCAAATCCGCTATCCCGATTGCTACGGCATCGATATGGCCAAACTGAGTGACTTTATTGCCTTTCG
>CBETNY010000419.1:0-2217 GCA_965537275.1 uncultured bacterium
TTAAAGAAAACATCAAATTATTACGGAAACGAAAGGGACGTACACAGGACGAAGTAGCCTTTTCGCTTGAAATGAAACGTTCAACCCTGAGCGGATATGAAAATGGAGTGGCACAACCCAATCTAAATGCCTTGATGCAATTTTCCGAATATTATGGCATCGCCATCGACACCCTTGTAAAGGTCGATTTGTCCTCTCTCTCTGAAAGTCAGCTTTCACAACTGGAAAGAGGCTACGACATATACATCAAAGGGAGTAATCTACGGGTTCTCACCACCACCGTCGATCAAGACAATGAAGAAAATATTGAACTGGTCAACGAAAAAGCCAAAGCCGGCTATGCCACCGGATTCGCCGATCCCGATTACATTAAAGTCCTGCCTACCTTTAAACTGCCCTTCCTTTCAAAACAGAAGAAATACCGCACTTTTCAGGTCAGTGGCGATTCCATGCTTCCCATTCCCGATGGCTCCTATGTTACCGGCGAATTTGTCCAGGATTGGAATTTTATCCGCAACCAACATGCCTATATCGTACTCACAAAAGAGGATGGCGTGGTTTTTAAAGTGTTGGAAAACAAGATTAAAGAATCCGGAAAATTAATCTTACACTCGTTAAACCCCTTGTATCTTCCTTATGAGTTGGCCGTAAGCGAAATTAGAGAGGTCTGGAAATTTGTCAATTATATCAGTGCCGAGGTGCCCGAGCCCAATAAGGAAAAAGACCAACTTGCGGAAGAAGTTAAGCAGCTGAAACAACAGGTGCAAGCCATTCAGATGAAATTGAATTTGTAAGGATTAAATTTGGGGTTGAATGAAATATGCCATTATCGACATAGAAACTACCGGATTGAGTCCGAAAAATGAGAAAATCACTGAAATAGCCATTTTTATTCATGATGGAAAAACCATTGTGGACGAATTTACCACCCTGATTCATCCCGAAAAGAAGATTCCGTACCGCATCACCCAATTGACAGGGATCAACAATCAAATGGTTGAAAATGCTCCGAAATTTTACGAAGTGGCAAAAAAAATTGTTGAAATAACCACCGATGCCATCTTTGTGGGCCATAACGTCCGGTTCGATTATGGATTTGTTCGCAACGAATTCCTGAGCCTGGGCTACGATTATCAACGTGAAACCCTGGATACGGTAAAGCTAAGCCGCAAACTTATTCCCGGACAAGCCTCCTACAGCCTTGGAAAGCTCTGTAAAAATCTCGGTATCGACAACCATGCCCGCCCCCGGGCCGCCGGTGATGCCATGGCAACCGTTCAGTTGTTTGAATTGCTGCTTTCGATCGAGGGAAACCTGTCTCCACAAAAGAGCAAAAAAGCAGGTATCGAGGTGAATCATTCTCTTACCGACGGTTTGCCAAATAAAACAGGCGTCTATTATTTTTTCAATCAGCAGGATGAATTGATTTATGTGGGAAAATCGATTGATATCCGTAGCCGGGTATTGTCACACCTGAACGATCACCAGCACCAGAAGGAGCAAAAAATGAAGAACCAGCTCTTTCGGGTTGACTATACCGTTACCGGAAGCGAATTGGTGGCCTTGTTGCTCGAGTCGGATGAAATAAAAAGACACCAACCCATCTATAACCGGGCACAGCGCCGGACCTCTTATCCTTATGGCCTCTATTCTTATAAGGACGACAAGGGGTATCTCAGACTTAAATTAAACAAGGTAATTGATAAAGTAAATCCCATTTATACCTATAATTCGGTTCAGGAAGGTAAAGAACATTTATATCAACTTTGCGAACAATTTGAACTCTGCCAAAAACTTACAGGACTTTATGAAACTTCGGGGAGCTGTTTTCATTACCAGATACACCAATGCAAAGGGGCGTGTATTGGGGAGGAACCACCGGAAAGTTACAACCAGCGGGTTCATCAATCCCTTGAAAATTACCATTTCCGCGACCAAAACTTCTTCCTTATCGATAAAGGAAGAAATGATGATGAAAAAGCGGTCGTGCAAATCGAAAATGGATGCTATCGGGGATTCGGATTTGTACCGGTGGAAAATCTTCACGACAGATATTCCCTAGCCGAATTTATTCAACCCCGGAGTGACAACAAAGAGGTAAGACGTATTATCCTTTCCTTTATTAAAAGATCCAATGGGATTAAGAAAATTTCTGTTCGTGAGACGGTCCCCAATAACCGGAAAAGGGTTTAGTTTGCCTTGTCTTTTCCCCTTGCA
>CBETNY010000420.1:0-2213 GCA_965537275.1 uncultured bacterium
GCGTGACAAGGATGTGCGTACTAAAATTGCCGAGCTGGAAACCAAGTACCAAACAGATAAAAAAGAGCAGAAAATTCAACTCTTATCTGCACAAAATGAAACCTCCCGGCAACGGATACGTACGGCATTGCTGCTTATTGCAGCCCTGATTGTCATCATCCTTTTTGGGGTTTTTGTGCAAAGAACGAACCAAATCCAGGCAGAATATCGTGAATCCATGCTTCGTCAACAACTCTTACGCACACAAATGAATCCCCATTTTATTTTCAATGCGTTAACATCCATTCAGAATTTTATGTTGAAAAACGACACCAAAATGGCGGCTTTTTATCTCGGAAAATTTGCTTCCATTTCCCGGCTGGTCTTGAAATATTCAACCGAAAATCATATTCCACTTGACAAAGAAATTGAGCTGCTGGAGTCGTATATTGAGCTTGAGAAAATGCAATCGGGCAATTGGTTTACCTACGAAATCAGGATTGAGGATGAAGTGGAAACCGATTTTATCCAAATCCCCCCCATGGCCATTCAGCCCTTTGTGGAAAATGCCATTAAACACGGCCTGAAAGAGAAAACAAAAAAAGAAGGACATTTGTCGTTGATTTTTAAAGAAATTGATGACCTCCTTGAGGTGGTTATCGAAGACAATGGCCCGGGGATTCTGGCTACTCAAAACAAAAAGCAGATGGAACATCAATCCATGGCCATGGAAATTTTTGAAAAAAGAAGAAAATTGTTGGAGAAACGATTTAAAAAACAATTAACTTTGACCATCCTCGATTTACAAACAGAGGGAAAGAGCGGAACCAGAGTTACCATTCATTTACCAATTTTATAAACTGTTGATAAAAGCTGTTGTCATAGATGATGATCCGGGAATCAGGGAATTAAACCAAAATTTACTGAAAGAATATTTCGGACATAAAATTGAGGTCGTTGGCCAGGCCGATTCTGTGGACACCGGCATCAATGTTATTCGCAATACCAAACCCCATTTGGTCTTGTTAGATATTGATATAAAAGGTGGCAATGGTTTTGAAATCTTACAACAACTCCGGCCCTATTCGTTTAAAATTGTATTCATCACCGCCTTTAACAATTTCGCCATTAAGGCCTTGAAATTTAACGCAATTGATTACATTGTCAAACCCATCAATGAAGTTGAGTTTCAACAGAGCATCCAAAATGCGATTCAATTAATCGAGACCTGCCAAAACACACAAGCACAAGCAGATAATCTTTTGGAATCGTTCCAAAGAAAAGGTCTTCCACAAAAGAAAATGGTTTTAAGGACCGCCGAAGCCTTACACATTGTGAATATTGCTGAAGTGATGTATTGCAAAAGCGACAATAGTTATACTACCTTTCACCTTGTATCCGGCGAAGAAATTATTGTTTCCAAAGCCCTTCGCGAATATAGCGATTTGCTGGGCGGGAATGGATTTTTCCGGCCGCATCAATCCTACCTCGTTAACCTGAATTTCGTAAAGAAAGTGGACAAATCCGATGGAGGTTTTGTGATTATGAAAAACAAGGCTGAAATCCCCCTCTCATCGCGTCAAAAAAAGAAATTGATTGACTTGCTTGAAAAATGGTAGGCTCCGACTTCTGACTCCCGACTTCCGACATCCAAATACGAATTCCGGCAAAAACCGCACGAATTCAAAGATTCCCCCGGCAAATTCAAATTTTACTCGATAATTTCTTTCTACCACCTTACCTTTACCCCAAAAAAAGACAAAACCCGGAACCTTTCATCAAAAAATGATGAAACAACAGCAAAAGAATCCCATAAAAAGAGATTGGCTCTGGAAAGCCTTCATTGAAAACTAAAACAAAATTTAACCTATGAAAAATAAGACATTCTTCCTTTTCATGCTTATGATGAGTGTCCAGTTGGCCGCTTATCCTCAAATAAAATTACACCTTAAAAAAAAGGTGGTCAATCAAGCAAACAATCGTGCCAACCGCAATGCGGACGATCTAATTAACAAAGGATTCGACAAGGTGGAAAATGGTGTTAAAGGACTTTTCAAAAAAAAGAAAAAGAAACACAGCCCGTCGAAAGCAAAAACCGAAACGCCACCTGCACAGGCTGCCGGTCAACAGGCAAAGCCTGAAACAACGGCGGAAAATACGGCTGCCCAGCCGCGCAAACCGGAAGTAAAATGGGCTAAATATGATTTTGTCCCGGGCCAAACTGTCATTTTTGA
>CBETNY010000421.1:0-2207 GCA_965537275.1 uncultured bacterium
TCCTAACAGTGTGGAAGCCACAGGGAATACCTGTTTTTTCGGCAAAAGTCATCAGTAAATTTTCGGCATTTGCAATTAAAACCCCGTGGCCGGCAAGGATCATTGGCTTTTTGGCGTTATTAATGAGCTGTGCGGCTTCTTCCAGAATGTCCGGTTTAACAGGGGGGAGATGCGGGTTGTAACTTCTGATCCATGTGCATTTTTCATAGGAAAAAGACAGGTTTTCCAACAAGGCGTCTTTTGTAATGTCGATTAATACAGGGCCCGGCCTGCCTGTTGACGCAATGTAAAAGGCTTTTGACAGAATCTCAGGGATTTCGGACGCTTCCTTAATTTGATAATTCCATTTTGTAACAGGAGTCGAGATTCCCATGATATCAGTTTCCTGAAAGGCATCCGTACCAATGAGTCCGGAAGCAACCTGCGCTGTAATAAAAACAACCGGTACCGAATCAAGAAAAGCATTGGCTACTCCTGTTACCAGGTTGGTTGCCCCGGGGCCGGAAGTGGCAAAACACACTCCTGTGGATTTTGAAATCTGGGCGTAAGCCTGTGCAGCGTGTGCCGCACCTTGTTCGTGACGGGTAAGGATGTGCCTGATGGTTACCTTTTTCTCAAGCAGCTCATCATAAATTGGCATAATGGCTCCGCCGGGATAGCCAAAAACAGTATCGATTCCTTCTTGCATAAGCGAATAAACCACTGCCCTGGCGCCGCTTATTTCCTGTGTTTGTGGATTTTTTTTCATAAACATAAGCAAAAGTGTTTGTGAGTACGTAAATTTATTTTAGCTGTAATTGTCCCGGAACCTGTTATTATAAAATTCTGACGGCCCCTTTGTCAGCAGAGCTCACAAAACGGGCGTAAAGTTTTAAAGCATTGGAAATATTTCTGTTTCGATGCATGGGGGTAAATGCGTCAGCGTTTCTGGCTTCTTCCTCCAAACGCCGTTTGTTTAATTCGTCTTCGGTTACTTTCAGTAAAATACTCCTCCGGTTGATATCTATTTCAATGGTGTCCCCGTTACGAACCAGCGCTATGGCGCCTCCGGCAGCAGCCTCGGGAGATACATGCCCGATGGATAATCCGGAGGTGCCACCCGAAAACCGGCCATCTGTGATTAAAGCACATTTTTTATCCAGTTTTTTCGATTTTAGATAAGAAGTGGGGTATAGCATCTCCTGCATCCCCGGTCCGCCACGCGGGCCTTCGTATCGAATAACAACCACGTCACCTTCTTTAACTTTGTTATTTAAGATACCGGCCACGGCATCTTCCTGTGACTCAAAAACGTTGGCTTTCCCCGTAAAAGAAAACATCTCAGGGACCACCCCTGCTGTTTTCACGATACAACCGTCAGGAGCGAGGTTTCCAAACAAAACCGCCAGTCCGCCATCGGCATTATAGGCATGGGCTACATCGCGGATACATCCTGCTTCACGATCACTGTCAAGGGTTTTAAAATGATTTTTTTGTGAACCCATGCGTAAACTGGGCACAAAAGCCGGTGCTGCCGTATAAATTTGTGTTGCTTCTTCCGAATGAGTATTGCGTTGAATATCAAATGTATCGATGGCTGTTTTTAAATCGGGCGTATCCACACGATTCACTGAAGTGTCCAATAACCCTGCTTTTTCGAGCTCGCCCATGATGGCAAGTACTCCGCCTGCACGATTTACGTCTTGCACGTGGTAATGCGAACTGGGAGATACTTTACAAAGGTTGGGAACTTTTGAAGATAACGTGTCAATATCTTTCATGGTGAAATTCACATGAGCCTCTTGCGCAATAGCCAGCAGATGCAAAACCGTATTTGTGGAGCCTCCCATAGCAATATCTACAGACATGGCATTCATAAAGGCCGGGCGTGAGGCAATCGACCGAGGCAAAACACTTTCATCACCATCACGATAGTAGCGATACGTATTATCGACAATTAAATGCGCGGCTTTTTCAATCATCTTCCAACGATATTCATGTGTGGCCACTACGGTGCCGTTTCCGGGAAGTGCAAAGCCCAAAGCTTCATTCAGACAGTTCATGGAGTTTGCCGTAAACATGCCGGAGCAGGATCCGCAGGTAGGACAAGCAATTTTTTCAACCTCGTGCAGTTCCTCTTCACTTACCGATTCGTCAGCAGCCATCACCATGGCATCCACAAGATCGTAATCTTTACCGTTGCGGCTGCCTGCTTCCATGGGTCCCCC
>CBETNY010000422.1:0-2206 GCA_965537275.1 uncultured bacterium
AGTTTATATATAGATATCACCAAGTGCGAAACTTTAGAAGTTAAATTTTCTTCATTTACAATAAAATAAAAAATTTAATCCCATGAAAGATTTTAAGACTTATGTTTCCATTGATGCAGAGCCGGAGGATGTATATGCCTGTCTGACCAATCCGTTTACCATTGAATTGTGGTCGGATATGCCGGCTAAAATGGAAGCCCGCGAACAAACGGAATTTGAAATGTTCGATGGTGATATTGCGGGAAAAATTATTTCGCTGGAACCCAATAAAAAGGTGGTTCAGCAATGGTATTTTGGTGATCAGGAACCGGCCTCTTTGGTGACTTTTCTTATTCATAAACAAAAGGGGAATAAGGTGTCGCTCGAACTGCGTCATACCAATATCCCCGACGATGATTATGAAGAAATTACTCAGGGTTGGAAAGATTATTATTTGGGTAGGATAAAGGAGTTTCTCGAGATTGAATAGGTAAAAACCGGGTTGGTGTGTACAAGTCGTGCAATAGATTTTCTAAATTTGCAAATAAAAATTTTTCGAAATGATACAACGTAAACAATCCGTATTTCTATTGCTGTCAGCCATTGCTTCGGGTCTGGTGTTCTTTTTTCCATTGGCCAGTTTTATTGGTGAAAAAGCCTCTCTGGTTATGTTTGTTCAACACATCGATAATCTGGTTCCCGATGCAGCTGCACCTTATTCTCTGAATTTTATATTACCCTTGCTTGTCGGCAATTCTTTTATCATCCTTTTTTCACTGTTAACCATCTTTTTGTATAAAAACAGGAAAGTCCAGATGCAGATTACCAAACTCAATATTTTGCTGGAGGTGGTATTTATCGGTCTGTTTTTTCTCTATTATGTGGATGTCTTAGAGAAGGCTTCCGGTGCCACAGCAAGTTATGACGTTGGAATTTTTATGCCGATGATAAGTTTGATATTGCTTGTTCTAGCCTATCGCGGTATTGTACAGGATGAACGCCTTGTCCGCAGTGCCGACCGGCTACGGTAAAGTGTCAGGCCGGTTGAGGCAGCCAACTTCTGACAGGTTCGTGCAAGAAATAGCTCCTGTTGTTTTAAACACATGGTAGAGACTTGCGCTGTTTCATGGGTTTATACCCAATCGGCAACCACACAGCGCTCATCTGTGCGACTACAAAAACCTCGCTTTGAGTCTTAAGGATGCAGCAAGTTGCCTGTTTATGAGTTGTGTTCGGGTGCAATCACTTTATGTACTGCATCAATCACGGTTCCGTCTACCCATTTGATTACGGCCACAATTTCGTCACTTAGCAACGGCTTTTCAGGAGTACCACAAATTTCTTCGGCTTCCTCTTTCAGTTGTTCAATGGTTTTAATGGGCAAGTCCGATTCTTTGGCCTTTTCAATCAGATCGTGTCGCAGTGGATTAATGGCAATGCCACGCTCGGTAACAATCACATCAATCATTTCGCCGGGAGCACAAAGGGTGGTTACTTCATCGCGAATAACCGGAATACGGTCGCGGAACAAAGGAATGGGGAGGATGGTTGTCTTTCCAAACAAAGTGTTTTGCCAACCGCCGATTCCATGCAACAAATAACCGTCGGAGTGCGAAACCACATTGGCATTAAAATTTACATCTACCTCGGTGGCCCCCAGCACAACAACATCCACCATGGAGGCGAAATTTCCTTTCCCATGATAATTGTAAGAGGTAAAGGGGGAAGTCCATACATGGTTTGGGTTTTCGCGCATGGAACGAACACCCTCCAAATCAAAAGTTTGACCGTCGAGGATGTACTCGACCAATCCTTCTTCGAGCATTTCTACCGGATATTTGTTACTTCCGGCGCGAATAAAGCGGGCCTTCCAGTTATTCTTTCGAAGGATGTCACCAAAATAATTACCAATGGATAAAGCCGTTCCGCCGGCTCCGGCCTGATATGAAAATCCATCGTGAATTAAACCGGTGGCTTCACAAAATTGGGCAGTTAATTCTGCAATGAGCAGTCGATCGGGACTCTTTGTGATTTTGGTGGTGCCTGAAATGATTTTTTCTGCAATTCCTACCTGGTCAACTTTCACCACATAATCTACATAATTGCCCTGGATTTGCCAGGGTATGGCAGGGAAGGGAACCAGATGATCAGTCACCACAATGACTTTTTCGGCGTATTGCGAATCGGCCAAAGCAAATCCCAGCAAACCACAGGCTGCCGAACCATT
>CBETNY010000423.1:0-2204 GCA_965537275.1 uncultured bacterium
AACATGTAGTACGGGGTAATCGACCTTTACGTTTTTCACCGTTGGTGAAGCAACCGGACCGGTAACGTCGGGATAGAATTTTTTAACCAATGCACTGGTTGTGCGCAACCCGGCCCAACCACCGTCGATACCAAAAGCAGCAGGATCCATGGTGCCGCCAACCGAAGCGTGGATGATAAAAGTAGTACCACCATAGGTTTTCGTATGAACACCGTCGAAATTCACCGAGAAGATGGTTTCGTCGTTGTTGAGGTTATTATCGGCCAGGAATAAATCCTTATATTCAGGTTTTAATGAATATCCGGCATTGATGATTTTGTTGCAGTATGTGATACATTCGGTGTTTTTATCTTGACCGGTGTAAACTTTTGCATTTAAATACAATTTGGCTAGAAGTGTCCAGTCGGCAGCCTGATCGGCGCGTCCATATTCATTTTGTTTGGGTGCGGCCAAATCGGGTTCGATGGCTTTAAGTTCCGATTCAATAAAGGTAAACAATTCGGAGCGGCTGGCCTGTTTGGGAAGAAAACCACCACCAATAGGATCGTCTTCAGTTACAAAAGGTACGCTGCCAAATTCGTCCATGGCATGCCAATAACTTAATGCACGCAAAAAGCGGGCTTCAGCACGGTAACGTTGAATATCAGTTTTTAAGGCAGCATCCACACCCCGCTCATTCAATTTGGCATCGGTGGTTTGACGCAAAAATTCGTTACAAAGGGCTATCTGATAAAAGGTACGATAGTAAAAGGCTTTGATAAATACATCATTGGCATCCCACGACATGTTGTGGAAGTCTTTTACAGTTTGGTCGTTCCAGGCAATAACGGCTTCGTCGGTCGGAAATTCCTGTAAATACCAATAGCCACGCAGATATTGTCCGAATCCTTCATCGATACCGCTAATATCGGCATCTCCTGCAGGGCCTGTCTGACCCGAAACGGCCAATCCGGCATAAAGTTTAGCCAGGGCACTTTTGTAGCTGGCCGGGCTGTCGAATACTGTGGCCGAGGTGAGCTCCTTCGGATTCAAAGGAATCGTGTCGAGGTCTTTGGTGCATGATGACAGCACGAAAAGAAAACTGGCCACAAATAAGATTTTATAATATAATCTGTTCATGATAATTTTATTTTTTTTCGATTAAAACTGAAGATTAACACCAAAAACATAAGTCGTTGGTCTTGGATAAATGTTGTTGTCGATACCATTAAATACTTCCGGATCGAGTCCTGTATAATTGGTAATCACAAAGGCATTGTTGATGGTAAACGACAAACCTAAATTAACAGGAGTTTTAGTCTGGTTATTCTTCATCAGATTTTTAAATTGATAACTCAGTGTCATGTTGTCCATTCTAAAGAAGGACGCATTTTCAATATAAAAATCAGATAAATATTGCGGATTGTAAAAACCACTGTTTACTACCGATGAGGAGATGTTAGCAATGTAAGGGCCTTCGGCATGGTACAATTCGCGATAAACGCCACTGGCCGAGCTTACGTTGTTGTATACATAGTTGTTAAAATTGGCTCTTCCTGCAAAGGAGAAATCCCATTCTTTATAATGAATATCAGAAGAAATACCAAAAAAGACATCTGCAGCAGGATTTTTATAATGATAACGGTCGGCATTGGTAATTTGTCCATCGTTGTTACGGTCAACATAAACGCCTTCGATAGGCATGCCGTTGGCATCATATACTTGCTGATAAACAAAGAACGAATTGGCAGGATAACCCACACTGTTAATTTGGATATTGTTACCTACACCACCCGAAATTCCACCGGTTTCGTTACCCAGGAAGGTGGGGTCGTCAGAAGCGGTAAGACGGGTAATTTTGTTTTTATTGTAAGTTGCATTAAAGCCAATTGACCATGACAGGTCTTTTTTAGCGATGGCACGTCCATACACTGAAAACTCAACACCCCTGTTTTCCAGGTCGCCTACATTGGTCAATAAATAGTTGGTCAGGTTGGCTCCGGCGGGTACAGCAATAAAGTTCAGCAGGTCTTTGGTTTTACGGTAATAAACATCCACTGAACCATAGATACGGTCTTGTAAAAATCCGTAGTCAACTGCTGCATTATAAGTAGTGGTTTCTTCCCATTTGATTTTGGCATCGTAGCCTTCGGGACGAAGCGTAAGGTAAAAAACATTTCCAAGTTGGTATGAGGCCGTACTCTGTCCGTATTTGTAGCGGGGCA
>CBETNY010000424.1:0-2202 GCA_965537275.1 uncultured bacterium
TCAAAATCAATAATAAACAATGGAACAAACAGAAAAACCCCACATTACCATCCGCAATTTAAAGAAAAGTTTCAGTAACGGGAAAACAAAAAATGAAGTCCTAAAAGGAATTAACCTGGATATTTATCCCGGTCAGATTATTGGTTATATCGGCCCTAACGGGGCAGGAAAAAGTACCACTGTGAAAATACTGTGCGGAATAATTCCTGATTTTGAAGGAGAGATTACAATGTTTGGACAGGACTTAAAAAGCAATGGGCTCGAAATTAAAAAACGTATTGGTTATGTCCCTGAAAATGGAGCCTTATATGATTTGCTCACACCTAATGAATACCTCACATTTATTGGAACTTTATACGGCCTTGAGGCTCATTCACTGGAGAAAAGGGCGAAACAATTATTAAGCTTTTTCGGCATGGAAGAACATGCCGATCAACGCATGGATACCTTCTCGAAAGGAATGAAACAAAAAATACTCATCATGTCGGGGATCATTAACGATCCGGATATCCTTTTCCTGGACGAACCCCTTTCGGGGCTCGATGCCAATGCGGTAATCCTTGTAAAAAAGATGTTAACACAACTGGCATCCAACGGCAAAACCATTTTCTACAGCTCTCACCTGATGGATATTGTAGAAAAAATATCTGATCGTATTTTACTCATTAATGATGGAAACGTCATTGCCGATGGTAAATTTGAAGAACTGAAAACCGAACAATCTGCTACCCTTGAGCAATTATTTGCGCAGCTTACCGGAGAACAAAACAGCAATTCCCATGCAGATGTATTGTTTAAAGCATTCAACGAGAATTAAATCATGATAAATTTTTCGCTATTTTTTGTCCGGCTTTTTAGAAAGTTAATTCAACTGTGGGGGGTTGATTATCCTCAATTTGAAACGCTTCTACGCAATAAGCTCGTTCTCGATTTTAGAAGAAATCCTTCTCAACATAAATCATCTAAAAAAAGGAAGAACCCTTTTATCCTCCAGCTTATCAACTTTGCATTTATAGGCGGGTTTATTGAATTTAGCTTGTATTCCATTAACGACATCCTTTTGAACTTCACTATCCTGTATTCCATCATGATGGTGATGCTTGCCACGACTCTTATTAATGAATTCACTGCTGTTTTATTCGACGAACGCGATAATGACATTTTGCTTGCACGTCCCATCAGCCATCGTACACTGCTTTTAGCGAGGCTCATGCATATTCAGTTTTATGTGGGATATATTGCCCTGGCCCTCTCTCTTATTTCGGGCATAGTGCTGGCATTTAAATATAACGCCCTGATAATCATTGCCTATTTTCTAGGGGTAGGATTAAGCGCCTGGATCACATTACTTTTCACCATCTTTTTCTATCTGGCACTTTCAAAGGTCGTAAAAGGGAACAAGTTTAAAGATTTTATTACCTATGTTCAGATATTTTTAGTTGTTGTAATTTTCGGCGGGTATCAACTGCTGCCGCGAATTATTGATACAGATGCCATGAAACACATTTACATGTCGGTTCATTGGTGGACTTATTTGATACCCCCGGCATGGGTAGCCGGTTTTGTGAAATTTTTTACGTTTACCGATACCATGAACATGGCAATATTCTTTACATTGGCATTGGCCGTCCCTTTTTTTGGCGCAATTGTAGTTGTTCGTTTTCTGTCGAAAGGTTTTGGCGATATATTAGGCCAAAGCACAGCGGATAAAAATTCACTCATTGAAACAAGATCGCTGAAAGAAAAATTCTCAGACCACTTAAATCGTTTATTTTGTGTCACAGAAATGGAAAAGCTGGGATGGAAGTTGACCATGAAAATAACCCGGCGCGACCGCAAGTTCAAGCAGTCGGTTTACCCGATGCTGGGAATTATTCCGGTGATGGCTATATTGATGTTAAAGCCCGATTTCAAAGATTTCGCAGGTTCGATCCATAAAATGGGAAATTCGTACCGGTATCTCTTTTTCATATTTTTAGGATTTTTTGGCACTATGAGTATCATGCAGCTTCCTTTTACCGATACCCCTGAAGCATCATGGATTTATAAGGCTTTACCCTTTAATCAACATGGACACATCATTTCAGGAGCAGTGAAAGCGATGCTTTACAAATTCTTTTTCCCCGTATATGCTTTACTGACTATCTGCACCTTACTAATTTGGAACATCCGGATTTTTCCTGAAATGCTTTTGGGAGGATT
>CBETNY010000425.1:0-2196 GCA_965537275.1 uncultured bacterium
AAGGTTTGCGGATGATTGGCGTGGGGATGCATGGCTTTGCTGCCAACAAAGCGTCCAAAACAGACAATCTGGAGTCGGCGTTGTCGCACCCTACCGATATTCGAATTTTTATGATCGCGGAAGCTTTTAGCAGGGGGTGGGATGTGGAAAAAGTGCATGCTTTAACAAAAATTGATGTCTGGTTTCTTGAAAAACTGAAAAACATCTACGATCTGGAACAGGAAATAAAACCGTTTAAAACCATCTCAAGTCTGCCAGCCGAATTGCTTCTCCGGGCAAAAAAAGCCGGGTTTTCCGATTTTCAGATTGCACGGTTGATCTTTTTCCCAAAAGCCATCGGCGAAAGCGATAAGGAAATCATGCAAGTACGTAATTACCGTATTTCCAAAAACATTGTGCCTTACGTAAAACAAATTGATACGCTGGCGGCAGAATATCCGGCACAGACAAATTACCTTTATCTTACTTATCATGGTGAAGAACATGATGTGGATTTTCAGCAAGACAAGAATTCAGTGATTGTCCTGGGTTCGGGTGCTTACCGGATTGGTAGTAGTGTGGAATTTGACTGGTCGGGGGTGAGTGCTTTAAAAACCATTAAAAACAAAGGTTTTAGGTCGGTGATGATCAATTATAATCCCGAAACGGTAAGTACCGATTACGACAGCTGCGACCGGCTTTATTTTGAAGAGCTTTCGTTCGAAAGAACGCTGGATATAGCAGAATTGGAACAAGCCCGTGGATTGATTGTATCCACCGGAGGCCAGATCCCCAACAACCTGGCCATGCGGTTGTACAAGCAACAGATTCCGATTCTTGGAACTTCTCCCGAATTTATCGATGAAGCCGAGAACCGTTATAAATTCTCGGCCCTGCTGGATAAATTGGGCGTAGATCAACCTGAATGGCGTGAGCTTACCAGTCTGGACGATATTTATCACTTTACGGATGAGGTGGGTTTTCCGGTTTTAATCAGGCCTTCCTATGTTTTATCCGGAGCGGCTATGAATGTGGTTTCAAACCAAAACGAACTGAAGCATTTCTTAAATCTGGCGACGGAAGTGTCGAAGCAATATCCTGTAGTGGTTTCCAAATTTATTGAAGGAGCCAAGGAGATTGAGATGGATGCGGTGGCCGATAAAGGCGATCTGGTGGTGTATGCCATTTCGGAACATGTTGAGTTTGCCGGTGTTCATTCGGGTGATGCCACCATCATGTTTCCACCTCAAAAAGTTTACGTGGAAACCATTCGCCGCATCAAACGCGTTAGCCGGATGATTGCCGGGGCTTTGCACATTAGCGGACCGTTTAACATTCAGTTTCTGGCCAAAGATAACGACATCAAAGTGATTGAATGTAATTTGCGGGCTTCGCGGAGTTTTCCATTTGTATCCAAAGTATTGAAGATCAATTTTATTGATTATGCGGTCCGTATTATGTTGGGCGAAAAGGTGGAAAAACCGGGACGCTCACTATTTGATGTGGATTCTATTGGGGTAAAAGCCCCTCAGTTTTCCTTTTCACGCTTGAGCAAGGCTGACCCTGTGTTGGGTGTCGATATGGCTTCCACCGGCGAAGTGGGTTGCATTGGCGACGATTATTATGAAGCCATCCTGAAAGCCATGTTGTCGGTAGGTTACACCATTCCTGAAAAAAGCATTCTGATTTCATCGGGGCCTTCTCGTTCAAAAACAGAGCTGCTCAACAGTGCAAGGCTTTTACTGGAAAAAGGTTATCGGCTTTATGCTACCAAAGGCACACACGATTTTTATGAAAAAAACGACATCCCGACCACACGGGCTTTCTGGCCCGACGAGGATGAACAGCCCAATGCCTTTGATTTGATAAAAAACAAAGCCGTTGATTTGGTTATAAACATCCCCAAAAATTTGACTTCAAAAGAGTTGAGCAACGATTACTCCATTCGCCGTGCAGCCGTCGATTTTAATGTTCCCCTGATTACCAATGCCCGGTTGGCCAGCGCATTTGTGTATGCCATCAGCCGTTACCGGCTGGAAGATTTGCCCATAAAAAGCTGGGAGGAGTATTGATTACTGCGAGTTACAAGCGGATGCTTGCGCCGGGAAGACTCCTAAAGTACAACCATTTTTTTGGTATATACTTTACCGGTTTTTTCATTGACAATTTTTACAAAGTATATTCCCGGAGGCAGGTGATTGAAAAAAATAACACCTT
>CBETNY010000426.1:0-2193 GCA_965537275.1 uncultured bacterium
TCCACAGGTTCCACCTGTGGCTATTATTGTTGAATCCCTCCGGGATTTATTCCTGCACATCAAAATAATATTTAGCCCAAAACAAAAAAATCATTATTATTTAGCTGATAACCATAGCGCATTACAAAATATTTTCTACTTTTGCACTCCAAATTTTATTATTATTAATTAACTAATTAACAAAGAGATGGTAAATCAGTATGAAACCGTTTTCATTTTAACTCCCGTTTTATCTGAAGATCAGGTAAAGGAAACGGTAAAAGATTACGAAAAGCTGCTCACTGAAAATGGTGGTGAGATGGTGAATCGTGAGAATTGGGGCATGCGTAAATTGGCGTATCCCATTCAAAAAAAATCGACAGGATTCTATAACCTGTTTGAATACAAAATTGAAGGCCAGTTTATTAGCAAACTGGAAATCCAAATGAAGCGCGACGAGCGTATTCTTCGGTTTTTGACCGTGAAGCTTGACAAGCATGCCATTGCATACAGCGAAAAAAGACGCAAGAAAAACAAGGAGAAAAACGACGTAAAAAAATCTGATAATTAGTTATCAGCAATTTTGATTTGAACTAAAAAATTTAGAATCATGGCACAAAATTCAGACATAAAATATTTAACGCCCATTGCAGTAGATACGACCAAGAAAAAATACTGCCGCTTTAAGAAAAACCGCATCAAATACATCGATTATAAAGATGCCGATTTTTTACTCCGTTTTGTAAATGAGCAGGGAAAAATTCTTCCCCGCCGGATTACAGGTACATCAACCAAATATCAGAAAAAAGTGGCTAAGGCTGTGAAAAGAGCCCGTCATTTGGCCTTAATGCCCTATGTAGCTGACTTATTAAAATAAAAAGGAGGAAGAAAAAATGGAGATTATTTTAAAACAAGATATTGCAAGACTGGGCTACAAAAACGACCTGGTTACCGTAAAAGACGGTTATGCCCGCAACTATTTAATTCCGAAAGGCATGGCCATTATCGCCACCGAATCGAGCAAGAAACAGCTGGCCGAAACAAAAAAACAGCAGGCTTACAAAGAAGAGAAAATCAGAAATGAAGCCGAAGCCATTGTCAAACAGCTTGAAGGTACCACCCTGAATATTGGCGTGAAAGCCAGTACAACAGGTAAAATTTTTGGATCGGTGAACAACATTATGATTGCCGATGCCATCAAAGCACAGAAAGATGTGGAAATCGATCGTAAAAAAATCGAAGTAGCCGGCGAAGGCATCAAAGAGGTAGGTCAATACAAAGCCGTTGTAAAACTCCACAAAGACATCAGCGTGGAAGTAACTTTGGATGTAAAAGCCGAATAAAGCAACCCACACGGATAAATTAATTTCTGTATATACACCTTGTTGTGTTCCGCTGGAAATTGATTTATTTCATAACAAATAATAAGCCTTCTCTTTTTTGGAGAGGGCTTTTTTTTATCTTCGCCTTATGCTTAGCAAAGCCCAAATAAAAACACTACATCAGCTGAAGATGGCAAAATATCGCCGTCAACAGAACCGCTTTATCGCCGAAGGGAGCATCAATGTCCTGGATTTTGTAAAAGGGCCCTTGCGGGTTGAAAAAATCTATGCAAGGGCTGAATGGCTGTCAGAACATGCTCCGGAATTGGCCGGCACCGATTGCGAAACGGTAACATCAAAAGAGATGTTGAAAATTTCGTCGCTTAAAAATCCGTCGGAGGTATTGGCAGTCATAGAAAAACCGGCATATACCTTGCCGGATATTACAGCCATTGACCGTTATGTGCTGGCACTAGATGACATTAGAGACCCGGGCAATTTGGGCACCATTATTCGCACAGCCGATTGGTTTGGCATCCACGATATGGTTTGTTCATCAAACACCGTGGACGCGTTTAACCCCAAAGTGGTTCAGGCAAGTATGGGGTCGCTGGCAAGGGTACGGGTGCATTACACTGATTTGACATCCTATTTTGCGGCAAAACCGTCCGGACTGGATATTTTCGGAGCGGTATTGGATGGCGATGATATCCGGCAGACAGCAAAACCGGGAAAAGGCATTCTGCTTATTGGCAGCGAGGCTCATGGCATTTCTCCATCGTTGTATCCTTTTATTGATCAGCGTATCCGTATTCCGGCAGCGGAAACTTCAGGTGCTGAATCGCTCAATGCGGCGGTGGCTGCATCGCTGGTTTGCTATGCATTTTTGAAA
>CBETNY010000427.1:0-2184 GCA_965537275.1 uncultured bacterium
AAATAATTTGACTTTAAACAAGTTTAATATCTTAATCAATAGGCATGGAGATGATCTGGGTAAAACTATTTCCGTATTCGGAATGATTACCAAATTGATATCCGATAATCTACACCAAAACCGGACAATCAAAAAATAGCATAGACCTGATTAGTCTCTAAATGAATAATTCACATTGGGTTAATATTATTGGCACTTTCCTTGATAAGTGTATTGTGGTTTATGTTGAAAAACGTAAATAAAATTTGGTTTTGGTTGATTCAGGTCGGATAACGAAAGTTTCCGGCCTGTTTTTTTGCTCAACGATAAAATTTTAATTTTGTATCCGTTAAAATCATGATTTATGAAGCCAATCATTTGGGGACTGTTACTTTTCTTGTTTTCCGGATCCGTTTACAGCCAAACGGGCTATTTTGATGCTATCAAAGTGGATACGGCCAAAGATGGAGCTTTCGTCTTACAAAAAGGAAGTCTCCATATTAAGGGAAAAGTGTGGCAGCACCAGAAAACAGGTAATTGGATGAGTATTTACCCGACGGGTCAAATTGCCGTACTGCAGCACTTTCGGTCCGGTAAAAAAGAGGGGCTATTTTTAAAATTAAGCCGGCAGGGTTATATTCAAGAGCAGGCTGCATACAGCGGAGATAAATTGTCAGGAACCCGAATCCAATTCCGTCCGGGTGGCCGGGTGTTGGTGACCGAATCGTATGTTAACGGTCTGCTGAACGGCACCAAAACCACTTATTATGATAATGGCAAAAAGCAGAGCGTCAAGCACTACCGTATGGGAGTAAGGGATGGTGAAAGTCGTTGGTATAACCAACGTGGGAAGTTGGTAGCCAGCTATCATTACCAAAATGGACGGTTAAGCGGTTTACGGCAGCACTTTTATCCAAACGGTCAGTTAAAAGACGAAATCAATTATGTGGCCAACCGTGAAGAAGGCATTTTTACCGCATTTTATGAAAATGGAAAATTGCGCACTTCGGGGGAGTATAAAAAAGGCCTAAAGCAGGGGAAATGGATTCATTACAATGCTTTGGGAGCGGTTACGGAAATTGCAATTTATAAACATGGAAAATTAAAAAGATGGATAAAAAAATAGACATCAACAATCCCTATGTTGGGATGGATGGGTACCAATGTTTTGGCTGTTCGCCGGATAATGAGCATGGCCTTCAAATGAAGTTTTTTGTAGAAGGTGACGAGCTGGTGAGCAATTGGGAACCACGTGGTTTTATGCAAGGCTATCACAATGTGCTGCATGGCGGCATTCAAGCCACTTTGATGGATGAAATTGCATCGTGGTTCATCCAGGTTCGTCTTGGTACTGCAGGCGTAACCAGTGAGATGAAGGTTAAATATTTGAAACCCGTCAGGGTGAATCAGGGTGAAATTCAGTTGCGGGCCAGGTTAAAAGCACAGCGTGATAACCTGGTGGATATCTACGTTAGCCTGTTTGGCCCCAATGGGAAGCTTAGCGCCGAGGCCGATTTGACTTATTTCACTTATCCGGTTGAAGTAGCAAAAAAACGCCTCTATTTACCTGAAAAAGAAGCTTTTTTCAAAAAATAGCTACCCTTACAAATCGGTGATGGGTTTGTTAGTTCCCTCTGTCGGGGAGATAATCTTTCCAGGTTTGAGTCCCCATTTTCAAATGGGTTATCCGGTCGGTAATTTCCCCTTTTTGTGTGGGATAGGTAAAAAGGGAAGCGTTTTTCTCCGTGTAACTCATGGAATAGCCCCAGATACTGTCGTACTTCTTGACCTTTTCACCCATTTTTTTCAGTTGCCGCAGGTAGCGGTACACTGATTTTGATTCGATGATAAAAACATCCCCCATTTCATAGATCACCGGACTGTGCCGACGGCTTTTGTCATGTTGAAAGCACAAAATTCTTCTCCCGTCTTCAGTGATTCCCACAGCACGAAAAGTCATGCTTTTTCCCACGCCGGGCAGGTTGAGTATATTTCGGTCGGTGGCCAGAAAAGGAATTTTTTCGGACTTCCTGATACCGGCTAACAAATCAATGGCATGAGCCGGGTTTTGATGCAATTGAAGCAATTGCCGGTCGACTTCCGCCGAGGGAATTCCCAGTCGTTTTTCCTCTACCTTTTCCTGCACCGACCGGGCATTGGTGGCAAAATTATGAGCGTTTTCTTTGAATCCTTTCACCGTAAAGG
>CBETNY010000428.1:0-2170 GCA_965537275.1 uncultured bacterium
TCATTTCCCTGCCGTAATATTTCAGGAACACCCACCGGAGTGTTATATTCTCCGATATTATCGGGTTTTTTCTCCCGCAAGCGGTAGCCGTTAAGCGGTTCGATAATCAGTACGGGCTGATCCGACTTCAGGTAGGTGTTGTAAAACCCTGCTGCCTGCGTCATGTTCCGGGGAACAGCCACATGTACGCCCCGAATCGAATTAATGACCATGCTGAGGGGCGAACCGGCATGCCAGATTCCTTCGAGTCGATGTCCGCGTGTACTCACAATCACAGGGGCTTTCTGCCCTCCGCGGGTGCGGTAGTGGGTAGTGGCGACATCGTCGCTAAGTACCTGCAAACCATACATAAGATAATCGAAATACTGAATCTCGGCGATGGGCCTGAATCCACGTAACGCAAGCCCGAGACCTTTTCCGATAATGGAAGCTTCCCGGATACCCGTATCAAAAATACGGTGTGTTCCATATTTTTCCTGTAAACCTTCGTAGGTTTGATTAACACCGCCAATTTTTCCCACATCTTCACCAAAAGCAAGTACCAGCGGGTTGTGCTCGAAAATATGATCAAAATTTTGCCGCAAAATTTCCCGGCCCGGCACCGTGACCGATTGGGCTGTATACTGCGGAGGGGTATGAGGAATTTTTAAGGCCGATTGATCTGATTCGCTGTACAGATATTCATCGTATCGACGGTTACTGTCGCTCATTTCTTTTGTCAACCACTGCGCAATAATCGATTTTAAAGATTTTCCGTCGACCAGACAATCATCGCACAAATAACGCAAAAGTTTGCGAGCCGTGCTGTAGATATCTTTACGGATGGGATCGCCCACCCGTTTAAGTTCGAGAGTGAGTCGCTCAATCTCATCTTGATGTTCACAATTACAATGTGATAATTGAGTGATATTCAATAGTTCAGAACGTTTTTTCTCAAGAGGTGCTTTAAAATTTTTCCACGCCCTTTTTTTGGCATCCCGAACCTGCTTAATGGCTTCATTTTCCAAATGGTCAAGTTCTTCCGAAGTGGCTAATTTCTCTTGTAAAATCCATTGTCGCATGTTACGCAATCCATCTCTTTTTTCTTCCTCCCGGAGCTCTTCTTTGGTTTTATAGCGTTCGTGTGAACCCGAAGTGGAATGACCTTGTGGTTGCGTGCATCCTATGATATGAAACAACACCGGCGTATGATTTTTTCGACAGAAGTCAATTCCCTTCCGGTAAGTTTCGATTAATTGGGGATAGTCGAAGCCGTTTGCCCTGAATATTTCAATGCCATTGGTCCCTTTTTCCTTTTGAAATCCTTCCAAAATCTTGGAGATATTTCCTTTGGTGGTTTGAAATCGATTCGGTACCGAAATGCCCCACTGATCATCCCAAACCGAGATGGCCATAGGGATCTGTAAAACACCTGCCGCATTTAATGTCTCAAAAAAATAGCCCTCCGAGGTAGAGGCATCCCCAATGGTGCCGAATGCAACTTCGCTTCCCTTGTTGGTAAATTGTGTAAATGAATGTAAATCGGTATTGTCCTTATACAACTTTGAGGCCAGGGCAAGTCCAAGCAATCGAGGCATTTGGCTGGCAGTGGGTGAACTGTCGGCAGAACTGTTTTTCTGCTTCATCAAATTTTTCCAATGCCCTTTTTCGTCCAGACTGCGGGTGGCAAAATGATTGTTCATCAATCGTCCGCCATTGGCAGGATTGGCTTTTAAATCGGTATCTCCATACAACTGGGCAAAAAATTCCTCCAGGCTTAACAGGCCCGCAGCCATCATAAAAGTTTGATCACGATAGTATCCCGAACGCCAGTCACCCTCCCTGAAAACATGGGCCATGGCCAATTGAGGAATCTCTTTACCATCGCCAAAAATGCCGAATTTGGCCTTGCCTGTCAAGACTTCCCGCCGCCCAAGCAGGCTGGCCTGACGGCTTTCGAAAGCAATTCTATAATCGTTTAAAATTTCTTCTTTGGTTAATTTTATGATTGGGGATTTCTTTATTGTATTCATGTATCGATTTAATCTATTTAGCATGGCAAAGGTAATCATTAAAATGATTCTAAATAATAGAATCTATAAGGCGCAGACTGCAATCGTTCACATTAGACATCCTATTTCGGCTCATTCTTATTTTAATGCGCTGATGAACGTTTTTTGCATCGTCAAAA
>CBETNY010000429.1:0-2163 GCA_965537275.1 uncultured bacterium
CATATTTTCCCTGTGACAAAAATCAAAAAATCAACCCTCCAACCCATCAAAAAAATAAGCCTCTCCACAAAAAGTGAAAAGGCCTGGTAAAAGATTATGTTATGAAAGTAGTCCGTACGGGATTTGAACCCGTGTTACCAGGATGAAAACCTGGCGTCCTGACCTGGCTAGACGAACGGACCATGTGTCATTTTGGAGGTGCAAAAGTAAAAAAAAATTCTTTCATCCAAACATTTTTATCACTTTTTTGAAATTTTTTTAATCCGCCACATCCTGGTCCGAATAGAACTTAAATCCCAAACGTTTCCCGGTCTTTAGCGACATGGTATTGATGGTGTCTTTTATTTCATTTACGGTGAGCAGTTTCACCTGCTCGAAAGGCGGCACCAACAAATCGAAACCCAGAGTATAATGAATGGCTGATGTAAGGATTTGGTCGACGTGTTTCGAATCAATTTTATGTTGACCAAAATGATGCGACTGAAATCCCAGTTCACTTTTCCCATCTATAAAGTAGTGTTTTTCACCATTGATAAAGATCCGGCCAATCAAGTAGCCCAAATCGTTGACACGATCATATTTTAACGAATCGGACAGGAAATTATACACATGCACAATTCCACAATAGGAACGGTTGGGATCGGATTGAATATATTTCGACTTCATCACTTTATGATCGCGAGGGATTTCGAAAACATTGGTATGTAAGATGAAAACCAGCGTATCACCCCCAAATTTCATCGAAAATTCAAAATCGCTATGGTGTTCCACTTCCAGAGAGATGGGGTAAGGCAAATCTTTCACCTGTGGAAGAGCCTGGTACTCCCCGGCCAACGAAACTGCCTTGGATTTAAAAAGTTGAAACGATTCGAATACGGCATGATACACCGATTGTTTCATCACCGATTTTTCAATCATTTCAGAGAAAAGAGCATCATGTTTGTGTTTTGAAGTGGACATGGTGAAGGTATTTATTCAAAGATAAAGGAAAGCATAAACATTTTGGAATGAAGCTGATCGATGCTTCTCGAGTAAAAATCATTCTCCGAAACCATCAAATTATTTAGCCCATACGACATTTTAGCTTCGACGCCCAATTTAAAATAATTGGTATAGAAATCGAATCCTGCACCCAATTGTAATGCCAGGTCGTGCGAATTTAGCTTAATGGTTCCCGGGCCCAGATTGTCTTTTGTTTTTTTTACAGCGGCCAGGTCGATGGTGTAAGCCGCACCTCCGAGAAAATAAGCTCCCACATTGTTGGCGCGCCAGGAGCGCAGTTTCACCACCAATGGAAAAATAACATAGGTAGAATTTACCTGTTTGGTAATGCGCACGAGTCCGTTAGGCAGGTTGGCATCCAATGGTTGTCCGTTTTTAAAAGCTTTCACATCGTATACCAGACTTCTACTGCCAAAGGAAAGGGTAGGAATAAAACGCAAATCGGCATAAGCTCCCAGTCGCAGGTTTCCCAAAATGCCCACCGAAAAACCGGGGGCACTTGTCGCCAGTAAATCATAAACATAAAGTGAATCGGCAGGAATATCCGGTATCTGATCGGCTCCCCAAAGAACAGCCGATAAATGGTTGATGGGTTTTACTGAAAACAGCATCTCATTTCCACCCAAAATAAATCCGAAATGATACGGTTCGTCGTTGTAGCCTTGCAGGTTCATCACCCTTGATTGCGCTTCCAGGGGATTGGAAAGTATCCCTGCAAAGATCATCAACACGAACAGCAATAGAGCCTTTTTCAAATTCAAAGCATTTTAATTTTCAATATAACGTACTATGGCAATCCTTAGTATAGACTTGGTAAAACAAACTTATTTTGAAGCGGTGTAAAGGGTGGCAATGCCAAAAGTCAGGCGCTGCTGACGGGGATTTTTAAATCCTGCTTTTTTCATCTCATTCATAAACACTTCTCCTTCAGGAAAAGCAGCCACCGAATTGGGCAGATAGGTGTATGCGGAGCTGTTTTTCGAAATGACTTTTCCCACAAAAGGCAAAATATGGTTAAAATAGAAATGGTAAATCTGTTTCATGGGGAAGGCGGCCGGTTTAGAGAATTCCAAAATAGCCACCACTCCTCCCGGTTTAAGCACACGGCACATTTCTCTCAGCCCTTGGGCCAGGTTTTCATAGTTGCGTACACCAAAGGCC
>CBETNY010000430.1:0-2162 GCA_965537275.1 uncultured bacterium
TTATCCACCGAAGATTGGTTTGAAATTTATGAAGCAGGCCTGGGACATCAGGTGCCATAATAATTTTCAATTTTCAATCCAGGATTTTCAACTTCCGGGTTCCCTCTTTAATCAAAATGAGCAGCTTGAATTGACTTTTTGCAAAGGAATGAATCAATAATCAAACCCTGAAGAATGGAAATCAGTATTGTAACAAGGGTAAGAATAATCACATATTTCAAACCAAAATATAGCGCCATCAGTGGTAGCCAATGTAATTTTATACCCCGGTTATACAAAAATGTAGCTACCAGCCCTGGTTTTCCTCCTTTTTCCATAAGCGTTTTTAAAACCGGGAACCACAGGTAAATAGCACCTACAGATAAAATGCCGGCCAAAACAGCTATAATCCAGCCTTTTATTCCTGAATTCTCACCCAAATATTTTACTAAAACAGATGTTTTCAGAAAAAGAAAAGTGAATACCATGATGGCGAAAACGACAGCCAGCATGGGGAGAATTTCCATCGTTAAATGATAAAAATGCTCTGCAGCCATCATGCCCTTTTCGTTATTTATCAAATAAACGATTCCCAACAAAAGCACTGACAAAGTCATAAATATCCAGGAGCCTTTATCGGATTTGTTACGCTCTTTCGATTTTGAGTGTTTATTTTGTGGCGAATTTTTCATAATAAACTTATTAGCATTACAGTTATAAAAGCGACCACTAACGAAAGAACAAAAGCACTTAGGTTACGAACCAGGGCAAACTTTTTCCCCAGAAATTGAATCTCGGCAGGTAGTTGTATCACGCCCACAGATACCCAGGCAATCATAAAAGCAGTAACGGTAATCAAACTGATGCCTTGTTTTAACAAATCACCTGAAATGATGTAACTGGTAACCGGGTTGCCGGCTACCACACTTCCAAGCAGCGCACCGACAATCGGATCAAGCAGTGTTCCCCGGAACAATATCCGGTATGAAGATACGGGAACCAGTGTGTTGAACAGACTGATCAAAATTAGTATACCGATAATCATGGGGATGGCATGTCCTAAACCTTTTGCCGTTTTCCGAATGGCTTCCTTTAGTTGCATGCCGTTTATCATTTTACTGCCTTCTTATAAATATTGATTAAATCCTTACCCACCGCTTCGGGCGAAAAGGTATTGCGCGCTTTTTCTCGAAAAGCTTCTGTGTGAAAGGTGATTTTATCATCCAAAAAATCATTCAAAATATTTAGCATGGCAGTCTCGTCTCCTTTTTCCACCAACCTGCCGTTTGAATCATTTACCATTTCGGCAATGCCGCCCACTCGGGTTGAAAAAACCGGAACGCCCAACACAAAACTTTCGTTAATGACCACCGGCATGTTTTCGTAATTGCTGAAAATGACCAAGGCATCGGCTTTGGCCATGGTTTTAGCGAGCGGTTTCCCTTCCAAAAGTCCGGTAAAGGTCAAAAATTTATCCGGAATCTTCAGCCTTTTTGCATAGGTTTTCATCTGTTCCAAATCTTCCCCTTCGCCCACAAGGATAAAATGAAAATCGTGGCGTTGTTTTGATAAATCACGGATAACACGCAAAAGTCCGCTAATGTTTTTGTGTTTGTCGGTGAAACAGCTTACATGCACAAAAGTTTTGATTGCCGTATTCTTTTCAGGAACAGGAGCCTGAAAAAAAACAGTATCCACCACATTGGCAATCACCCGATAATCGGGGTTGTTCAGTCCGTGGTTTTTCATTGCCCGGCTCAAATCTTCCGAAACCGTCGTTACCACGGCCGCTTGCTTTATCACAATTTTAGTAAGCCATTTCCTGAAAAATCCTTTAAAGCCATTGGTAAGGTTCAGATAACGGGTCCAATGCTCCGTAATCACAAATGGGATACCTTTTACCCACTTAAAATAGAGCGCAAGCAAGCCCAATCGCGTAAGCACATGGACATGTACCAAATCAAATGGTTTTTCCTTTTTCGAAACGGCTTTTATTCCCAAATAATTGGCTTTTAAAAAGCGAAACAGCCTGACTCCATGCGACCATACAGGAATGTTTTTTTTGGGGATTCGGTAGTAAACCTTTGCCGTGCGAACCCCCTTTAATTCTTCAAAATCAATTTCAAACCGGTGTTGTAGCAAGCCGTCTTCCACCGCATGGGTGTACACCAACGAAACATCGG
>CBETNY010000431.1:0-2156 GCA_965537275.1 uncultured bacterium
GTGACCAAAGGAATGGATTTCTCCGGTTGGGCCTGCCAGGTCATAAATTGCCACGGGTCGGTATCATTGGCCAGGCTCAGCCCCATGATTTTGCATGAGTCGATCACACTTCCTCCACCCAGGGCCACAATGACCTCAATCTGTTTTTCTTTTCCAAGGGCAACTGCTTTTCGAACATCGTCTACCAGCGGATTGGGTTGTATGCCGGCATACTCAACGACTTCAAGTCCTGCATCAGTCAGTTGTTTGGTCACCAAATCGTAAGTTCCGTATTTTTTAACCGATCCTTTTCCGTAAACAAGCAAAACCCGTTTTCCATACTGTTTGACGGTTTTTCCAAGGTTTTCCACCACATTTTTACCAAAATGAAGTTTGGTGGGATTGTATGCAATAAAATTTTCTATGGCCATGGCTGTAATTTTTTGTTTTAAATTTTCGTACTTGATTGACAAAAATAAGGTTTTCCAAGCGAAATGCTAAAACAGCTTTTGAAAACGGCTAAAAAGATAATCATTTTCCTTGCCGGCTATCTTGTGACACTGGATGCAGGCTTGGGTCCCCTGATCCCAGGCACGGTATTTCTCCTTTTGTTTTAAAAAGCGGGCGTAACCCCATCCCCCGGGGTTTTTACTAAAGCGTTGGGTGTCTTTAATCATGTATTCGATTCGTTGAATATCGGTAGCCTCGAGGGCCACATCAAAGCGGGGCATTTTGCGGGTTTTCCATCCGATTTTGACAACCTTACTCCCTTCGGGTAACGGAAAATGGTCCTGTTTTAAGGCTTTAAAAGCAAGGTTGTTGGCCAGGATATAACGCAATTCATTTTTGTCGTTTCGGTAATGGGTGGCAACGATTTTGTAATTTTCATAGCCGCTGATATCGGTGAATTTCAATAAATTATCGGGCATGACCAAGGCGGGAAGTTCCCGGGTGCTGGTGGCTTTGGGAGACGAGGGCGCGCAGGCGGTAGCCATCAGGATTAATCCAAAGATCCATGCTAAATTTAGTTTTTTCATCTATTTTTTTATTTTTTGATTAATGGGATATCGTTCCCCTGTTCACAGTGGATTGTTTCACGGCTCAAATGCCGGAAAGCTAAAGTGTTTTTAAATCCCGAAAAGGAGATGGGTTGAACGATGGGGATAAAAAAAACCGGATAGCAATCCACAAAAAATGTTATGGAGCACTATCCGGCTTAAGAAATTCCAAGTGAACCTGTTTAGTAGGCGTTGCCGTCGTTGGTGGTTACAGGCAGCGGGGCATCGGGGGTGGAAGCGTTGGCGATGGGCCATACTCCCGGTGAAGGAACGCTTACGCCTTTGGTTTCTCCTCTTTGGGTATCTTGTCCGAAATAATATAAAGGCCATCCTTTATAAGTCAATTGTTTCTTTCCGAAAACATCAATCTGACCGAAATCGTCAGTATTAAATCCTGTGGGGACTTTATCGGGTGTAATTTCAGCAATGGGCCATACGCTGTTGTTGCTGAAATCCGACTTTGTAAAATTATTGGTATTGGCACCGTCTTTTTTAAAGGTGTACAAAGTACGTCCCATGGCATCGGTCAAATAGAGCGTGGTTTCGGTCCCTTCGGTATAATCCGACCGGTAATTTTTACCATCGGCACCAACCAATTGACCGGCGGCCAGCATCACCGAATAATCGGGTTTTGCTACATACCAAACATTATTTACTCCTTCGCCATTGACATCACCTGCGGCGTTGTCGTTCACGAAATAATAAAGCGGCCATCCTTTGTAGGTAATTTGGGCTTTTCCATCACTACGGGTGATGACTGCAAAATCGGCCTTGTCAAGTCCCGAACCAATTTCAAGAGTGGCTGAGTAAAAGACGGGCCAGTTATCCAAACATCCGTCTACACAAGCCGATTGTCCGTTGGCGTCTTTGGAAAAGAAATAAAGGGTCATCCCTTTTTCGTCGACCAAAAAATTCCCTAAAGTGGAATTAGAAGAAAGCATTACACCTGGTTTAGGAGCGGGTGTAGGCGTAGAAGTTTTTTTACAAGCTGAAAAAGTTAACAATCCTCCAACCAATAATAATGTAAAAATTTTAAGATGTTTCATTTTTTAATTTTTTTTCATGATTAATTACGATTGCAAAGAACACAAAGAAAAAAAGGTTCTCAAAATAAGATTT
>CBETNY010000432.1:0-2151 GCA_965537275.1 uncultured bacterium
CGAAATCCGTCAATTTCTTTTTCAGTGGGAGGCAAAATGGAGAAACTCCTTTTAGCTTACCTTTGACGGACTAAAAAATACCAGGAGAAAACTGGCCGTTTAAATGATTATTTTTGCAAAAAAGTATGATGCATGCCTGATTTAATAACGATTTTAGGGCCCACAGCTACCGGAAAAACACAACTGGCAGTCCGGCTGGCACACCTGCTTGAGGGAGAAATTATCAGTGCCGATTCGCGGCAGGTTTACAAAGGGATGGACATAGGCACCGGAAAAGACCTTGCCGACTACAGGATAAAAGAGACAACCATTCCTCATCATTTAATTGATATTGCCGAACCCGGCAGCGAGTACAATGTTTTTTCCTTTCAGAAAGATTTCTTACAGGTATACCCCCAAATTAAGGCCCGGCATCATCTTCCCATTCTTTGCGGAGGCACAGGGCTTTATCTGGAAGCGATATTGGGAGGGTACCGGCTTCAGGAAGTTCCCAAAAACAATTCCCTGCGCGCCACCCTCGAATCCCTTACACAGGACGAACTGGTATTAAAACTGCGTACCTACGGCCCGTTACACAATACCACCGACACCACCGATCGAGAGCGCACCATCCGTGCCATCGAAATCAAACAATATGAACAGGAAAATCCCGTTAAGGAAAAATTACCCGCCTTCCATTCGGTGAATATCGGCATTGACTTCGACCGTTCACAACTGAGAAAACGCATTACACAACGGCTTCAAGCCCGCATTAACCAAGGCTTGCTGAAAGAGGTTGAAACATTACTTACCCAAGGCATCACCCCCGAACAGTTGATGTTTTACGGTTTGGAATACCGGTGGGTCACCCGGTTTATCATTGGCGAAATTGAGTATGGTGAGATGTTTGCCGGACTCAACACGGCCATTCATCAATTTGCAAAAAGACAGGTCACCTGGTTTCGCAGAATGGAGAAAAAAGGCATTCGCATTCATTGGATTGACGGTTCGTTAAGCATGGACGATAAAGTGGCCGAAGCCTTGAAGTACATCCATCCGGAAAAATTACACCGGCGCTCACCGCTTACATGAGAAATTTTTCAATTGCCTGCGTCATTGACGTGTCCAAATCGGAGGGTTGTTGGGTTTTCAAAGGTATCAAAACATCATCGTCCCCTTTAAATTGGCCCTCAACGGCATTAAAAAACAGTTGACCTTGACGAAATATCCGTTCTTCGCCCAGGCGGTTCGACTGCATCGAAACAAAATCTAATTTCTGCAGCCTTCCGTGCAGCTTATCAAACATCAACCAGAAATAAACCCTGGCCTTATCCGTCACACCCACCAAATCAGTCCGTTTGATTTCGACGAATGCATACTCATCGTGATCCAAAAAATAGAGGACTTTAAAAGAGGTCATGTGAAAAAGTTTAACGGATAAAATTAAGAAGTAGGGGTAGTTGTCAGGTATTTTTCAATTTCTAAGAAGGGCATCAAATTATCCAGATCAACCATGTGTTCGCCTGACAACACGAGAGTTTTTGGGTTCACTTCCTTTAGGACACCACATTTAAAATGGCTTTGCCAAATATGTTCCATATACCACTCCGGCTCTTTTCCCCAGCGGAGATCTTTCGACTTACGTTCCCAGAACACCTGTTTGCTAATGGTGAGAAAAATTCGTTTGTCGTAATGTTTATTCAAATGCTGGTCGCAGAAAGCGAACAAACCCTCGGCAATGACCACATCAAACGTTTCGTTGGCCTCCAAAATATGTTTATAATATTTCACCAGGTCGATGGACAGAGGCGTTTCCCAATCCACGTGGTCTCGAATAAGAGGTATTTCGGCCAATGGTTTGGCAAAATCATCCTGACACAGCACTTTCACCCGAAGTGGCTCCAGCTGTTTTGCCAAGCGGTTGGCAAGGGTAGTTTTCCCTGCATTGCTGACCCCTCCTATTCCGATAACCATATAAAAAACTTAAGTAGAAATTTTTGGCGAAAATAAGAAGATTATTTTAATTTCAAGCTTTTACTTTGCCCTGATACAAATTGATAAGCCCCCAAATCGGGGTGAAGCCCCCTGGGGTTGCCCAATAAATCAAAAGGCACGTTAGCCGAAAATGCCGGATCGCCTTTCCCTATGGCAGGTGACAGCGAATCGATGCGA
>CBETNY010000433.1:0-2148 GCA_965537275.1 uncultured bacterium
TACAAATCATAAAAATCGGAACCGGTAATTTTTACGGAATAAAATTCACCGGCCTGGAGCTGGTTCCCGGAGACAGGAATAAGCACTTCATTGTCCACTTCCGGTGAATCGAACTGGGTACGGCCCACATAATATTCTCCCTCCTGCTTATCAATGACTGTGGTGAAAACTTTCCCGATTTTTTCTTCATTCATTTGTAATGAGATGCCTTGTTGCAGCTCCATCAACCGGTTTTCGCGATCCTGCTTCACCTCTTCGGGCACGTCGTCCTTCAACCCGTAAGCAAAAGTATCTTCTTCAGGTGAATATTGAAATACCCCGAGCCGGTCAAATCGCGATTCAGCCACAAAATCCAATAATTGCTGAAATTCTTCTTCTGTCTCGCCCGGGTATCCCACAATAAAGGTGGAACGAATGGCCATGCCCGGCACTTTCCGTTTCATGGCTTCAACCAACTTTCGCGTCCCTTCACCATCCAACCCGCGTTTCATCGATTTTAAAATCCGGCTGCTAATGTGCTGAAGCGGGATGTCGAGGTAATTACAAACTTTGTCGTTGTGGCGAATTTCGTCCAATAAATCTTCAGGGAAACCTGCCGGATAAGCGTAATGTAGCCGTATCCAACGGATGCCTTCAATCTGCGACAAACGATTGACCAATGCAGCAATGCGGCGTTTTCCGTACAAATCAAGTCCGTAATAGGTTAAATCTTGTGCAATCAGCAACAACTCGCGTACCCCTGAGGCTGCCAAATGCTCAGCCTCAGCCACAACATCTTCAAAAGGTTTTGAAATATGTTTGCCGCGAATCAACGGAATGGCACAAAACGAACAGCTTCTATCACACCCTTCCGATACTTTCAGGTAAGCATAATGTGAAGGCGTGGTTAAGTGCCGCTCGCCAAGCAACTCTTTTTTATAATCCAAGTCAAAATCTTTCAAAATGACCGGAAGATCGTTGACTCCGTAAAAGGCATCTACCTCCTCCATTTCCTCGCGAAGGGCTTTTTTGTACCGTTGCGACAAGCATCCGGTGACCACCACTTTTTTAATTTGACCCGCTTTTTTGGCTTCGATGGCATTTAAAATGGTGTCGATGCTCTCTTCCTTGGCGTCCGCAATAAACCCACACGTATTGATGACCATTATGTCGGAGGCCTCATTCGAATCGTTGACTACCTCATAGCGTGGTGCCAGCTGACGCATGAGTACCTCCGAATCCACCAGGTTTTTCGAACAACCCAGGGTGACCACATTGACTTTTTGTTTTTTATTTCGCATTTTGAAAGTTTTTATCTGAATGGTTCAGCCATCAACGCGTTTACCGCAGCTGGCAATATCATCGGGTCCAAATGGTTAAGCCGTCAATAAAGGGAAGCTGCAAACTATTTCCTCCTTTGAATGGATTTTTGTGATAGTCCTTTGTTGTCTTCGTAATCTGCTTCCCATCAGGCTTATCCAATTGGCATACAGGCAGCAGTTTCCTGCACTTTTTCCATCGGTGGACCGGTGGCTTCCGTTTAATTTATGAAAAAAGGGTCTCTACAAATTCTTTGCGGTTAAACACCTGTAAGTCTTCCATTTTTTCACCGACCCCAATGTATTTTACCGGAATCTTAAAAGTATCCGAAATACCAATCACTACGCCCCCTTTGGCAGTGCCGTCGAGCTTTGTCAAGGCAATGGCATTCACATCGGTGGCGGCAATAAACTGGCGCGCTTGCTCAATGGCATTTTGACCGGTAGAAGCATCCAAAACAAGCAAAATTTCATGGGGTGAATCGGGAATCAGCTTTTGAGTAACCCGTTTTATTTTCGAGAGCTCGTTCATCAGGTTCACTTTGTTGTGAAGTCGTCCCGCCGTGTCGATAATGGCTACATCAGCTCCCTGAGCCATGGCCGATTTTACCGTATCGTAAGCCACCGAAGCAGGATCAGCTCCCATCCCCTGACTGACAATGGGCACGCCCACCCGTTCCGACCAAATAGTCAGCTGGTGCACAGCCGCTGCACGAAACGTATCAGCCGCTCCCAGAACCACCTTTTTGTTCACCTTCTTAAAATTGTAGGCCAGCTTGCCAATGGTGGTAGTTTTGCCCACGCCATTGACACCCACAACCAAAATCACATAAGGCTTTTTGTCGGCAGG
>CBETNY010000434.1:0-2138 GCA_965537275.1 uncultured bacterium
ATTTTTTGCATGTTTTATGGTTTAGTATTGAATTTCTTGTCAGTTTAAAGTTGTTGCTAACTTCTTATATATTCATATTTTCCGTATTTATCCACACGACTATGTTGCGGAACTATACACCTTTGTTGTTCTATAGATCAAAGCCATCTAATGGGTTTTTTACGTTTTTTAAACTCTTCATGCTTACGTGGGTGTATATCTCTGTCGTCCGACTACTCTTGTGGCCAAGTAATTCCTGAATGATGCGCAGGTCAACGCCCATATCCAATAAGTGTGTTGCATAACTGTGTCGTAAACTGTGAAGGGTAAAATTATGATTTTTTATTACACGTTCAAGGTATTTGTGAAAGATATTACTCAGGCTGGTGGCCGAATAGGGCATCCCCGGTTCCTGACCTTCAATCAGCCAAACATGTGGTCTTACCTGCTTGTAATATATTGTTAATAATGCTTTTAACTTTTTGGGTAATGGTAAATCCCTGTCTTTTTTACCCTTCGCATTGAGTATCATTACCATATCCCTCTTAAAATCAATGAAGCATTATAATCAAAAAATAATGCAATATAACTGCCTCCCCGGTGTTCAATATTCTTCAATGTAATTACAGATAAAGGCATGGTGGGTTTTCCATTATACTTTCATCTGTAAAACTACAAAAATATTTTAAAAGAATATTTAGCCCTGATTAATTGAACTTACGGTGGGTCTTGTTTTGGGAAGGAAACCTGTTTTGGATGACAAATTGCTTATCTTTGCGTCATGATATATTCCGAAGAAACCGCTGATAATATTGCACGTCATCTCCTGGAGATTCATGCCATTAAGTTAAGTCCTGAAGCGCCTTTTACCTGGGCTTCGGGATTGCGTTCGCCCATCTATTGTGATAACCGGATTGCCCTTTCTTTTCCGGTCATCCGTACCTACATCAGGCAGCAACTTGTGATGGCTGTCAACGAGCATTTCGGTTCGGTTGAGATGGTTTCGGGTGTGGCTACTGCCGGTATTGCGCAAGGGGTTTTGATGGCGCAGGAAATGGGACTTCCGTTTTCGTATGTACGCAGCCACAAAAAGGGACATGGAATGACCAACCAAATAGAAGGTTTTGTCAGAAAAGGTCAATCGGCCATTGTGGTGGAGGATTTGGTATCGACAGGTAAAAGTAGTTTGAATGCCGTTTCAGCTTTGCGAAAAGCAGGGGTTGAGGTGAAGGGGATGTTGTCGATTTTTACTTACGGTTTAGGGGTTGCTGATGCAGCTTTTGAAAAAGCGCAATGTAAATTGGTTACGCTTTCCGATTATGAACATTTGATTCGAGTGGCACTCGAAAGCAACTACATTGGTCAAGAGGATGTTTATTCGCTTCAAAATTGGCGTCAGGATCCTGAAAAATGGAGCCGTGAACATGACAGTAAATAATTTAAGAAGAATCATTTTATGAAGATTGAAGGAAAAAAGGTGAGCATACATGCCCCTCAGCAAAAAGTGTTTGAATTTCTCAGCGATTTTAATCATTATGAACAGCTCATGCCTGAGCAAATTGTAAACTGGAAATCGGAAAAAGAACACTGTTCGTTTACCATTAAAGGAATGGCCGATTTGGGTTTAAAATTTGCCCGTAAAGAAGCTCCGGCATTACTCGAATTGGTGCCCGATGGCAAATCACCGGTAAAGTTTTCGTTGTTGGTAACGCTGGAACCGGATGAGCTGAATGAACAAAAAACGGTTGCAAAGGTGGATGTGGATGCCGATTTAAATCCTATGTTGGCGATGATTGCTAAAAAACCGCTTGAAAACTTAGCCAATTCGATTACCGATCAATTGAATACTGTCTTTGGCTAAGGCTGCCAGTTTGTCCGAAGGGTGACGGAATGGTAAAGGGGTATGATGCGGGATGTGATTCTTTGTTAAAAAACTTTAAAAAAGAAAACGGATTTCTTTAAAGGCATAGGTGCGTAATTGATTGCTCCGGTCGAGAAGTTGTAAACGACCATAGGAGTCCACTTCGGTTATTTTTCCTTCAAAAACACCCTTGTCGTCGGCATACTGCGCCCAGCAATCTTTTTGAAACAGTGCGTTGAGGTATTTTTTATTCAGTGTGGCCCATTCGGGCTGTTGCTCCAGTTGCTTCATTTGTTGC
>CBETNY010000435.1:0-2115 GCA_965537275.1 uncultured bacterium
GGCCTATTCGTGTTGCCCGCAATGTTCAATTGTATTATTACGCGAAAAAAGACACTTTAAAATCCGGAGTTAGCAGCATGAGCCTGGTGAAATTTCCCAGTGGCAGAAGCATTCGTTTGTACACCAGACCCAATTCACAATACACAGCCGGCAGCGATTCGGCGCTTATCGACGGACTTTATGGTGGAAATGATTTTCGCAGTGGGGGGTGGCAAGGATACCAGGGCGTGAACCTCAATGCTGTGATTGATTTGGGTAAAATCACCCCGGTATCATACGTGTCGGCCCATTTTTTACAGGATATTAATTCATGGATATTTATGCCAAAGGCGGTACTCTATTCGGTTTCTGTTGATGGAAAGCATTTCAGATCTTTGGGAAAAGTGATGAATACGGTTCCTGAAAACCAATGGGGAAGTATTCTGAAAAGCTTTACATTAAAAACCAAGCCTGTCAGGGCCAGGTATGTGAAAGTGATCGGACAAAGTATCGTGGACTGTCCTTCGTGGCATAAGGGCGCCGGAAGCCAGGCTTTTATTTTTGCTGATGAGATTACCGTCAAATAAAGCAATGACGATGCATAGCCTGAAACGGGTTGCCGCCCAAAGAGTTTTGATGGGTAACCAATTTGGATTGTATTAAAAGGTTTTTTTAAGTAAAAAGATGAATTATGATGAAGGAAAAACAGAATTATACCGGTGCACTGATTGTTTTAACCAGTTTGTTTTTTATGTGGGGCTTTATCACCTGCATGAATGATATTTTAATTCCCTTTCTGAGAAAAATGTTCGATCTGAACCGTTTTCAATCGATGATGGTTCAGTTTGCTTTTTTTGCCGCTTATTTTGTGGGGTCGGTCATCTATTTTGTGATTTCAGCACGGAGGGGCGATCCTATTTCAAAAATTGGTTATAAAAACGGGCTGATAGCCGGTCTTATCATCTCGGCATTTGCCAGCCTGATGTTTTATCCTGCTGCTCAGTTTCATTTGTTTGGATTGTTTTTGGCATCCTTGTTTGTGTTGGCCTTGGGATTTACCTTGTTGCAAATTGCGGCCAATCCCTATGTTGCTTTGCTTGGTTCGCCCGAAACGGCTTCCAGTCGTTTAAATTTATCGCAGGCATTTAATTCACTGGGAACAACCTTGGCGCCCATTTTGGGTGGGTATCTTGTGTTTCATTATTTTGCCCGAATGGGTACCCCGTTGTACGGTGCCGGGGGAAACCCTGTTCTGACAGATGGTGGAGAACCTCTTTCAATTCTTGGCGTACAACTTCCCTACCTTATTTTTGCACTGATTTTTCTTTTGCTGGCTTTGTTGATTAAGTTTACACCACTGCCGCGTTTTACCGGTGATGCTACTATTCAAAAGGGGGCAGGCGCATTGAAATACAGGCATTTGGTCTTGGGGATGATTGCCATTTTTATGTATGTTGGTGCCGAGGTCAGTATCGGAAGCTCCTTTATTAACTATGCCCACGAACTCAACGGTTTTACCGAAATGCAGGCCAAAAATTTTCTCGCTTTTTATTGGGGTGGGGCTATGATAGGCCGTTTTCTGGGTGCCATCTCCCTAAGTCAGATGCGGCAGGTAAAGAAATATGGCCTTATGTTGCTGACCTCTCTGCTGACTTTTTTGTTGATTTATGGAATTATTTATCTTGAAAGTGGCGAAAGTTTTCCTTTTCAAAAAGTGCTTCCTTTTCTTCTTTTTCTGCTTCTTAATTATGTCGGGTTTATTTTTGGTAAATCGTTGCCGGGGAGAACATTGGCCATTTTTGCCTTTATCGTCATTGGTTTGTTGGTAACTACCTTGCTCACCCATGGTATGGTGGCACTTTGGACGATTGTGGGAATCGGTTTGTTTAATTCCATCATGTGGTCTAACATTTTTACGCTGGCCATAAAAGACTTGAAATCCTATACCGCGCAAGGGTCGTCGCTGCTGGTTATGATGATTTTGGGGGGTGCCTTACTTCCGCTTTTGCAAGGCGCAGTGGCCGATTTTCTGAACGGTTATCACTACTCCTATTTTGTTCCCATCCTGAGCTATCTGTATATTTTTTATTATGGTTGGAAGGGACATATTATTCAAGAAAAAAGATAAAAATTTGA
>CBETNY010000436.1:0-2098 GCA_965537275.1 uncultured bacterium
TTGAATACCCATATTTACAGTTATGTATTCAGAGAAGATGGAAAAAGAGTGGCGGTTATTCCTGAAGACCGCCGTTCGGAAGTTTGGTCGATGGCAAACCTGGCCCGGTATAGGGATGTGAATTTGCCGGGCAAAACCATCGAAGTAACCGAATTTGGTTTCGATGCGGCCGGCGGAGGCGAAAACTGTACCCATGCGGAATGTGTGAGTGAAGAGCAGCAGGCTGTTTTTGGGGTTCGGATGGCTTTGATTTTATGGCGGCTTGGTGCTGAAAATTTTTATTGGTACTATTTTGCCAATGTGCAATACGATTCGTTCCTGCACAACCGTTCGGGGCTTTGTGGGTCGTATGCTACAGGATTTAAAAAGAAGTTGGCCTTTTACACCTTCCGGAAAACGTATCAGTTTTTGGGGCCTTATCATTTTTTTAAAGTGGCACGCGAAGATGACCAAGTGTATGCTTATTGGTTTAAGAATTTTAACAATGGAAAGCGGCTGTTGGTGGTGTGGCGCCCGGTGACAAAGATAGCTGTGACCCCCCGATGGATTACACTTCCTGTTTCAGATTCTGTGAACAAAATAACACCTCTGCTTGAGGGCTTTTCCACTCCATATGAAATCTCATCGGGAAAGTTAAAATTAAAACTTGCGGGAAGTCCGGTATTTGTTGAATTTTAAGTGATAAATTGTGCTGAATTTGGCCGATTTCCTTTACTTTTGCCTCAAAATATATTTTTCCGGGTGCGGCCCGGGTTCACCAAAATAATGTTATAATGAAAAGATTTTTTATTGCCATTATGATCCTTTTTGTAGCTTTTACGTTACAAATGTGTCAAAATCCTGCCCCCACAAAAACCACGGAAAAAAACCTCATTGAAAAGCCTGATTTAAAACTTCAAAGCGACATCATGACCCCTGAAGTGTTATGGTCGTTTGGCAGGTTAAGCGATGTGCAACTTTCTCCCGATCACAAAACTCTGGTTTATGGAGTAAGTTATTACAGTAAAGAACAAAATAAGGGAAACCGTGAACTTTATCGCATTGATGCGGATGGAAAGAACTTGAAACAACTTACCCATACGGCGGGTAGCGAATACAATGCTATTTGGCGTCCCGATGGTAAAAAAATCGGGTTCTTATCGGCACGCAGTGGCTCCATGCAACTTTGGGAGATGAATCCCGATGGGAGCAATCCTGTACAAATCAGCCATGTGAAAGGTGGAATTACCGGCTTTAAATATGCTCCTGATCAAAAGAAGATTCTGTACACGGCGGAGGTCAAGGTCGATAAAACTCCCCGCGACATCTATCCCGATTTACCTAAAACCACCGGTCGTATTTACACTGATTTGATGTACCGTCATTGGGATACCTGGGTTGATACCTACAGCCATATTTTTGTTGCCGATTATGATGGTAATTCGATTTCCAATGCAACCGATATCATGAAAGGCGAGCCTTACGAAAGTCCCATGAAACCTTTTGGCGGAATGGAACAAATTAACTGGACGCCCGATTCCAAAACCATCGCCTATACCTGTCGTAAGAAAAAAGGATTGGCTTACAGCCTGTCAACAAATTCCGATATCTATTTTTATTCCCTGGCCGATAAATCTACCAAAAACATGACCAAAGGCATGATGGGTTATGATGTGGCCCCTGTATTTTCACCAAATGGAAAATACATGGCCTGGGAAAGTATGGAACATGATGGTTATGAGTCGGATAAAAACCGTTTGTTTGTGATGGATTTATCCACCGGTAAAATGACCAATTTTTCACGCGGTTTCGACCAAAATGCACATGGCCTTGCCTGGGATGCTGCCGGACAGAATATTTATTTCATCAGCGACTGGCATGCATCGGACGATATTTATAAACTGAACCTGAATAAAGGGAATATTACAAAAGTAACACAAGGTATTCACGATTACACTTCGGTAATTCCTGCCGGGAAAAACCTGATTGCCACCCGCATGAGTATGTCGATGCCCATCGAGGTGTATTCAGTAAATGCAACAACCGGTGCCGATACTCAAATTACGCATACTAACAAAGATATTCTTGACCAGCTGACCATGGGCAAAGTGGAAAAACG
>CBETNY010000437.1:0-2094 GCA_965537275.1 uncultured bacterium
TCAACATGGACATGGGGATTGAAAATCCGACAATTAATGAATTGCGGGTTCCCAGGAATAAAAACAGAATGACCACCACCAGAATGATCCCCATAATGATGCTGTTCTCCAGGTTGTTAATTTGTTTTTTAACCTTATCCGATTGGTCGTTGGTAATGGTAATCTTTAGGTTTTCGGGAATCAATTTGCTTTGGCGTGCGTCTTTTAAAATTTGAAAGACCTGATCGGTGGTCGAAAGGAGGTTTTCACCGCTTTTTTTCACCACTTGCAGGGTCACTACCGGTTGTTTATCCAAACGGGCATAGCTTTCACGGTCTTTAAAACCATAAACTACCTGCCCAATATCACGCAGGTAAACAATGTTTCCTTTGTCGCGTTTTACGATAATGTTTTCAATCTGTTTGGGATTGGTAAACTCGCCAATAATCCTAACCGATCGTTTAATGGCACCTATTTTGGCTTCGCCTCCCGACATGGAGAGGTTTTCATATTTAATGGCATTTTCAACATCGGTGAAACTCACCTCCATGGCAGCCATTTTAAAGGGATTCAGATTAATTTTTACTTCCCGGTCGGTAATCCCGGTGATGTTCACCTTTGATACTTCATAAATGGCTTCAAATTCATCTTTCAAATCATTGGCAAAACCTTTTAATTCGCGTAAGCTAAAGTTACCGGAAAGGTTGACATTGATGACCGGAAATTCGGAAACATCAATATCGGTAATCATGGGGTCGGCCGGTAAATCGTCGGGGAGGTCACTATTTGCTTTGTCAACTGCGTCTTTCACATCGTCCAGAGCCTTGCGGATATCTACTTCCGTATTAAATTCGATAAAAACATTGGAAGCATCCTGTGACGAAATAGAGGTCATTTTTTTAATACCTTTTACCGATTCTATCTGCTTTTCGAGCGGACGGGTAACCAGGTTTTCCATATCAATGGGTGGGTTTCCCGGATAGATGGTTTGCACCATGACCGTTGGCATTTTTATGTCGGGAAAAAGCTCCTTGGGAAGGTTGACATAGGCCAAGAATCCAAAAATAATGGTGGCAATGGTAAAGAGGTAAATCGTATTTTTATTGTTGATAGCCCAGGTAGAAAGCGGAAAGTTCCTGAGTACCTTTTTATTTTGTTCCGAATTTGTTTGCATATCGTGATAGAAATAAAGTGGTTACAATTTGCTTAAAAATTAGTTGACAACCTTGAGTAAGGTTCCGTCAACTACATTGTTATAGCCCTTTACAATAACCTGGTCATTTATGGATAAGCCCTCTAAAATTTCCATTTTATTTTGGGCGGTTTTACCCACTTTTACATACTGTTTTTGGGCCACCATCTGATCGTTTTTCCGAATAGCCAGGTAAATGTAATATCCTTGAATGTCTTCGCGTAAAAGATAGGAGGGAACGACAAGGGCATGTGGGTTGCTGTAATCGAGCAAGGTTAATTGTGCCAAAAGGTTCGGTTTTAGCAGGTTGTTGGGATTTTTGATTTTCATCTGAATTTCTACTGTACGGCTTTGTTTGTTGATTACTTTACCTACTTTGTAGATGGGAGCGGTAAGGTGAAGTTTGGGAAATGCCGGGAAGCTAAGTTCTACCGGGTCGCCACGGTGGATGGATGGAAGGTAATTTTCGGAAACTTGGGCCGAAACATAAAGTTCGTCCAAATTAACAACGTTAATAAAGCGAACTCCGGGAGAAGCTAATTCACCTTCTTTTAAATCAATCGATTCGACATATCCATCCAGAGGTGATTTAATCATGGATTTATCATACTGCGTTTGCAAAGTTTGGAGCTTGTTTTGAAGGCTCTCCATTTGCGTTTTGGCCTGTAAATACTGAATTTCTGAACCAATGTGTTTTTCCCACAATGCCTTTTGTTTTTGGTAGGTTGTGGTAGCCAGTTCGAGTGATGTTTTCACCTCACGCATATTGTCTTCAATCATGTCTGTTTCAAGACGTGCCAAGAGTTGGCCTTTTTTGACATACTGGCCTTCGTGTACCAAAATTTCAATGATTTGACCATTAACTTGGGGGCTGATAAAGGCTTCGTTGATACTTTCCACCTCGCCTGAAACATTAAAATAGT
>CBETNY010000438.1:0-2090 GCA_965537275.1 uncultured bacterium
TTTCAAAGTTCCTTAATCAACCGGTTCAGGGCGGAATATTCTTACATTTGGAGTACTTTTTCGCATCAACAAGGATGGCGGATAAAAACATTCAAAAGATTTAAGGATGAAGGCTTTTTACACGTTATTATCTCTTGTTTTAATTGGATCGGCTACCGTGCTTGGGCAAAATACCTACCGTAATAACAAGGACACCTTGAAGACCGTACTCCTCAACCCTGTGGAGATTCGTGGCAGCATCGATCAAAAGGGAGCCTACCGTACCGAAGAGGTTGGTGTGTTGGCTATTCAAAAGTCGAATGCAGCTAACCTGGGCGATTTTCTACGGGCCATTCCCAACCTGGGAGGGGTACGCAAAGGCGCATCTGGAATTGATCCGGTGTTACGGGGTTTAAAATATTCACAAATCAATGTGCAGGTAGATGGGGCTAAAATTGAAGGTGGATGTCCCAGTCGGATGGATCCGGCCACTTCCCACGTTGACATCAATCAATTGAGTGAAATTAAGGTAATTAAAGGGCCTTATGCCCTAAAGTATGGCGTCAACTTCGGGGGAGTAATTGAACTCAAAAAACGAACTGCCCTGTTTCATTCCAAACCGGAAAATCACATACAGCTCCTTTATGGCACCCAAAGTAATTATTTGGGTAACAAATTTGGGATAAACATCAACGGTGGGCAACAACGCCTGGCCTATACTTTTTCGGCAAACAAAAAAGCTTACGGCAATTATACAGATGGTGCCGGACGGACTGTGAATGCCGCTTACCAACACACAAATATAGCCGGACAATTAGCTTTTAAACCAACACAAAATCAACAGATTACCTTTGATGCCGATCGCTCAAAAGGATTCAACATCGATTTCCCCTCCTTACCCATGGACGAACGCCGTGACAACACCCAACTGTATCACATTCGTTACCAAATCAATCCAAAGAGCCAGGCTTTAAAACATATTGAGTTGATGGCTTATTATTCGTACGTAAATCATTTGATGGACAACAAAAACAGACCCTTTTCAGACACCGTTGTATCGGTTTCTGATATTTTGGCAAAAACCTACGGGGCAAGAGGAAACAGTCAATGGCAACATTTTGGAGGAAAATGGGAGCTTGGATTTGATTATCAAGCTATTAACAAAACCGGCTATCGCGACAAGCACCTTATCAAACAGGTGGGGTTACCGGTTATTTCGGAAAACCTTTGGAAAAATGCACAATTTGAAAATCTGGGATTATATTTAATCTTTCAACATCAATCCAAATCCATCCACTGGGTCGCATCAACACGAATTGATTTTAACCAAGCCCATTCCGATCCTCTCGAGAAGAAATATTCCGGACAACAATTCAGCCAAACCAATACCCGCAGTAAGTTTACCAATTTAAGTTTTAGCGGTGGAATCAGTTGGGCGATTCACCCCAATCAAAGTATTCACCTAACGGTGGGTAGTGGAACCCGAAGTCCCGATTTAACCGAACGGTTTATCATCTTAATGCCTGTGGGGCTCGATCCTTACGACTATTTGGGCAATCCGGCATTGAAACCCGAAACCAATCTGGAAGTCGATTTGGGATATAGTTTGAAAAAATCAGCCATAGGCCGTTTTAATACTACCTTATTTTATTCGTATCTCATTAATTTTATCTCCTCCGAGCTGGTGGCACCGGCCACTTTAAAACCGGCCACACCAGGAGTTCTGGGAGTAAAACGTTTCATCAATTTACCGAAAGCATTTCTCACAGGCGCCGAATTGGCCTATGATTCTCCCACTCAAAAACCATGGCATATTCATTTGCAAGCCGCTTTCACCATGGGATGGAATCCCGATGCAGTGAAACCATTGTTCGAAAATCATCAACTCATAGGTGTACAACACATTATAAATGACCCACTTCCTGAAATCCCCCCCTTCGAGGCGCAAATGAATTTTCAATACGAATTCTTTTCGGGGCGCTTGATTCCCGAAATCAATATCCGACGGGTTGCCGCCCAGCGACATATTTCTTCGGCTTATTACGAATCTGCCTCACCGGGATTCACCCTTATCCACTTAAAAACAACTTACCGGTACAACCAACACCTTA
>CBETNY010000439.1:0-2075 GCA_965537275.1 uncultured bacterium
CATCATCAATAGAAGGAGATTTCGACGAGCAACCTGCGTCCCACCCATCAATTATCAATAAACCGGGGTGAATTCAGCACACTGGCCTTTTTGTGCAATCGCCAAATCAACATCAACTCGTGCGAACCGGTATTGTATCGAATAAAGCTTCCTGCCCCCAAATCGTAAGCGTAATGAATTTCCAAATTGGGATTCAACTGAATACCTGCCCGCAAAATAAAGGAGGTCGACGAACGATAAACCAATCCCACCTTGACAGTATTTCTTAAAAATGCATCGGCAGAAAGTTCAAAAACTTTTACCGACCCACTCTGATGCCAGGCCATTCCGGATTGTAAACTTATTTCGGCATTCAATGGATAAAAGTATTGCACATAAGCATGCAGATGAACAGGGATATTGAGAATCGCCGACTTGCTTAAGCCGGAAGTAATGTGGTTGGCTGCAATTCCGGCAACAAATCCACCATGATGGTATTCCATTCCCAAATCAAAATCGGGTCGTATTTGCCTTTCATCCGAAAGCGGAATGCCTTGTTCGTCCTGGTCAAAAGTTAACTTACTAAAATCAAGTTTACGAAACAGTACGGCTGCCGAAAGTCCAAACACCAGTTCATTTCCTTTGCCTAGTTTTAAGGCATAGGCATAACCGGCACGAAGCAATTGTTGTTGTTCGGCACCTGTACGCTGACTGTACACCGTTGCGGTGATTCCCATCTGTTTGCGGTCGAAAAAATTGGATACATGCAAAATTAATGCCTGTGGTGCATCCGGAAAACCAATCCACTGCCGTCGCCCGTCGAGTCGGAAATTGATGCTTCCGTTATTTTGTATGGCAGCCGGATTAAACGCAAAACGATTCATTTGCATACTCGAATAAAGCAAATCGCTTTGCGCAACTCCTACCTGAACCAACAGGAGCAATATCACACTCATCATGATTTTTTTTATCCGGCTCATGGCTTCCCTCCTTTCTCCAGTTCCATGGCTTTTTTCAAGGCGATGCGTCTTCCATCGAGATAGGCCACCACGAAACAATCTTTGTACCCCAAGCCTCTCAACCGCATCTGCATCTGCTTAATCTCATGAAAATGAGCACGACTACCCACTTCGTATTTGTATTGTTTTCGGCCGGTAGAAATCCGGTAAATCTGCGCACGGGGCAATTGCTTTTTCAATGATTCGAAACCGTATTTGGTACTAATCCATTTGGAAGAGACCATAATTTGCACCCTGTAAACCAGAGAATGGTTTTTCACCGGCAAAGCAGGAGCTGATTTTTTGGAAATCTGAACCGTGGAATGGCCGGTACGGACAGCTTTTGTAGTCGTGGCAACAGACCTCCCACCCGGGCGGACCACCGGACGAACGGCCAATATTTTAAAACTTGTTCTCCGATTCGCCTGGAACTCATCATCGGTTTTGGCATTGGGAATCAAGGGTTTTGATTCGCCCCATCCACGTGCCACCAATCGATTGGCATCAATTCCCCGGCTCACCAGATAATCGACTACCGCTTGTGCCCTGGCTCTGGATAATTTCATATTGTAGGCATCGCTACCCCGGCTGTCGGTATGGGCATTAATCTGAATGATCACACCCGGGGTTTCTCGCAACATGGAAGCCAGTTTATTCAGTTCTATTTTAGAAGTGGCCCGCAGGGTTGCCTTATCAAAATCGTAATAAATATTACTTAAAATGACTTCTCTTTTGGTTTGAATCCGTGTCAGGTCAAAATCCATATCATACCCATTGGCCTTTGAAAACACTTCTGATCGATGCACTTTGGGCAAGGTACAAACCCTTGATTCGGAGAAGTATCCGGCATGACCGGTTTTTACCGTGTACATGGTATTGGGCTTCAATCCATCAAAACGATAGCGACCATCGGCATGGGTCAACACCCAGGAAGAGAAACCATCAGCTGATGAGATACTCACCTTCAATCCGGCCATCGGTTGATGGGTATCACGGGCCTTCACCCAGCCCTGGATGGCACATGGATAATCCTTTTTCTCCAGATAAAAATCAATCCGCTTCAAGCTGGTCAAATGTTGTAATAAACGGGCCGAACGG
>CBETNY010000440.1:0-2069 GCA_965537275.1 uncultured bacterium
GAAGCAGGAGTCATCACCGGTTCAGCATTCAACCTTTCGCCCAAGCACCTTGGCTATTTATCAACAGCCTTCGTAGGCATTAAAGTGGGGCTGGCCAGTACGCATACACAGCAAGAGGTATTTGAAAAAATTTCCCGAATTCCTGAAGTAGTTGAATGCCATCACATCACCGGCCAGTACTCGCTTTTTCTGAAAATTTATGCGCATGACAATGAACATTTAAAAAACTTACTGGTTGAACACATTCAATCCATTCCTGAAGTGGCCTCTACTGAAACGTTTATTTCGCTCCAGGAAGGATTTGACCGGCAAATACCGATTTATTAAAACATGTTAAGAATACGCGAGCAATCAGGGTAAATGTTAATTTTTTGTATCTTGCACGCCCAAATTATAGTCGATGAAATTTACTGCAGAGCAAATTGCCAACGTACTGAATGGCAGCATTGAGGGAGATCCGCAAATTGAAGTAGACAGTTTGTCAAAAATTGAAGAGGGTAAACCCGGCAGTCTGAGTTTTCTTGCCAACCCCATTTACACCCCATATATTTATTCCACACACGCCAGTATTGTTATTGTAAACCGTACGTTTAAGCCTGAGAAACCGGTAAAATGCACCTTAATCCGGGTTGATGATGCCTATGTGGCCTTTTCTCAATTACTTGAGATGTATCATCAGTCGAAACAACAGAAAATGGGCATCTCAGAACGGGCTTCGGTTGCTTCCAGTGCCACCATTGGTCAAAACGTTTATATCGGTGATTTTGTGGTAATAGGTGAACACACGGTGGTTGGTGATGGAGCCAAAATTTATCCTAACACGGTGGTAGGCGATGCTTGTAAAATAGGGAACAATACCACTCTATTTGCCGGCGTAAAGGTTTACGACGAATGTATCATCGGGTCCGAATGCACTTTACATGCCGGAGTTGTGGTGGGGTCGGATGGTTTTGGCTTTGCCCCTCAACAGGATAGCGATTTTAAAAAGGTTCCCCAAATTGGTAATGTTATTATTGAAGACCGGGTTGAAATTGGTGCCAACACCACCATCGACCGGGCCACATTGGGATCGACCATTATTCATCGCGGTGTCAAATTGGACAACCTGATACAGGTAGCCCATAATGTTGAAATTGGAGAAAACACCGTCATTGCTGCCCACACAGGCATTTCAGGTTCCACAAAAATCGGTAAAAACTGTATGATTGCCGGACAAGTAGGCTTTGTAGGACATATTCACATTGCTGATGGCACAAAGATTGCAGCACAATCAGGCGTTTCAAAAACCGTAAAAGAGAAAAACAGCTTATTGGGAGGCACACCCGCTTTTAACATACGGACCTACCAACGGTCGTTGGCCCATTTGCAGCGATTCGATCAAATTGTAAAACGAATTCAGGCCCTCGAAAAGCAGCTCAAAGAAAAATAAATATTTTCATTGTGACAGTATGAAAAGAAGCCATTGAAACAGGGACACGAAAGAGTAAAAAAATTATATTATTTTTGCGCAAATTTTTATTGAACATTTTTTAGATGACAGAAAAGCAAACAACACTGGCAAAACCAGTTTCGGTGGAGGGGCAAGGACTTCATACGGGAACAAAAGGAGTGATGACTATCAAGCCGGCACCGGCAAACTTCGGAATAAAATTTCAACGCATCGATTTAGAAGATCGGCCAATCATTGAGGCCCATATTGACAATGTTGTCAGTACAGACCGGGGTACCTGCATTGGAAAAGGCGACGCGCGGGTATATACCATTGAGCATGTTATGGCTGCATTGCGAGGCATGGAAGTCGACAATGCACTGATTGAATTAAGCATGGAAGAAACCCCCATTAAAGACGGCTCTTCCAAACCTTTTGTAGAAGCCATTGAAACAGCAGGAATTGTCGAACAAGACGCCATTCGGGAATACATTGAGATTGATGAAGAAATCACCATGGAAATTCCTGAGAAAAAAATAAAAATTGAAATCAGACCTTCCAAAAGATTTTCGCTAGCCGTTGTGATTGATTTTGAATCAAGAGTTCTGGGAGAACAGTCTGCCTTTATGGACGACATCAA
>CBETNY010000441.1:0-2065 GCA_965537275.1 uncultured bacterium
GCAAATTGAAACCTTTGTTAGGGTTAATAAAGAAACCAAACAGGTGAATTACCGTTTACTGTCTATTCCCTTTTACTTATTCAACGAAAATGTTTTACAAAGACTTATTGCCAAAAGCAATTGAAATTATTCCCAGTCAGGTAAAACACATTTGTCGCTTCTTTTTTTAATTAATTCATCGAAATGGTTTAGGCTTTGTAGCATGAGTTTTGAATTTTCTTTATGACAGGTCAAACATGTGCCAACGGTAAGGATTTTTTTCTGCTCTGCTACATCAAAGGGAAACACATTTTTTCGGGTGGAAACCGTTCCTTCGCGATTCTGAAGCAAACCTGTCCAGGCATCCTCGGGCAAACCGTCATGCTGGTTGTTCTCGTACGTGGGCTCAAAACTCCATTTTCCTTTTCCATTTTTAATTTGATAATGGAGTTTTCCTTCACCAAATCCTAATGCTACAGGATTGTTGTGGCAGCTTTTGCACGAACGGCCTTTGGCTGAAGTGGTATGCGGGGCAGCGGGTGCAAACAAACGGCGAAAAAGCAGCGAATCGTGGGCTTGTTTGGTGTAGGAAGCTTTGTCGATGGTTAAAACCATGCCCGGAATTACCGGAATAATTTTTTTGCCCTTGTTTATTTTTCTAATTCCCAAAGCCGGTAATTTGGCATCATAGCTTCCGGTATATTCTACCCAGCTTCCCTTTTGTTCTTTGTTTTTAATCATGTCGTAACCGGGTTCTCGTGGATCGTAGGCATTGTGACAGCCTATACAACTTGGTGCCCATGCACTATGGCAAGCGGAACAGGATAAATCCTCGTGGGCTTTGTTTCGGCTGCAGCTTTTGGCAGGTGCTTTTAGTACAAATAGCTTTTTGCTGTTTTTAGTGATGAGGAAGGCCGAGTCGTGTTTCACAAACGTATTGATTAATGCATGTCCGTGTTTGTGTGTGATTAGAAATTTTTTGCCGGTGATATTGCCGAAACGTAGCGAGGCAACGACCGCAGCCTCGTTGTCCAAATCGTCCGTTTTTGTTGTGTGTGGTTTCCCGTTAAAGTGGCAATCTTCGCATTGCACATCCTGTTGATCTTCTTCGTGTGCATAATGCTTTCCATCACCCATCAATTCGTAGGAGTGATGACAATCAATGCATTCCATGCCCAGTTTGTGATGAATATCTTCCGGTTCTTTGCGGAAAATACGCGTGCCTTCCACCAAACGGTAATGGATGCTGTCGGGCATTTGACCCGCTTCCAGTGTAGTCTCGTGCCAGCCTTCATAATTGGTCGAAATGCGTCCCGACCGGCTGTGGCATCCAAAGCAATGTTTATCTGTTATTTGTAAACTTATTTTGGGATGCCGGGTTAAATAAGTTGTATCAGACCGGTTTTTTTGATGCATGGTCAGCGCTTTCTCTGCCTTGACACTGTAATTTAAATGACAGGCCAAACAACCGCCACCCCTGCTTTTTTCGGTGATGGGGCCAAATTCTGTCTTTGGGTTACCCAAATGACAGCGTACACACAAATTTTTCAAATGTTCATCTGCTGCCGAATGTCCCAAATGATGCACATCAGTCAGTAAATCGGGAGAATTTTGTTCGTCGAAAACAAACCTGTCCACACTAATCATCCCGCTAAGGCTCGACATTAAACTCGTAGGCAGTCGCTGGCTGATATCGGGATGGCATTGAGTGGTTCCACAACTTTGCCGGGCTGTAGCCAGATTTCCGGGAATACGGATCATGTTTTTATGTGCCTGCGCTTTGATGGTGGCAAAAGGGTTCCCGCCATGGCACGAAAAACAGCCAATCATTTCCGGTTTGTGTGCGTCAGTAAAACCATGTGTGGTCGTGTGACAAACCAAACAGCTTTCCTTTTTTCCTTGAATCAAAGGGGCTTTGGCCGAAGCTTCTGCAGAAAATTCAGCATGAAAATTTACACTTTCCGTTTTGAAATTGTTGAGCACACTGTATGAATAGTTTGTTTGCCAGGGGGTTGTCCATTGCCAGTTTTCACCCCGAAAAAAGAGGCCGATGATTGTGAGGATAAGATACACACCGGTGAGTACC
>CBETNY010000442.1:0-2044 GCA_965537275.1 uncultured bacterium
ACGCATTGGACTCTTCGGCAGTGGAAAATCCGGCATACTGGCGAATGGTCCAGGGACGCATGACATACATGCTTGAATAAGGCCCTCGCAAAAACGGAGGCAAACCCGCAGCATAGCCCAAATGCTCCATATTTTCCAGGTCGGCATCGGTATAAAGCCCTTTTATGGCAATTTTTTCTGCCGAAATCCAAGGTTCTGCGCTACGGATGGTTTGTGCCACCCTGCTGCTTTGATGAGGGCGGTCAATGTGTATCTTTTTATAATCTGGTTTCATGGGTCAATCTTTTCTTGTCTAATAGAAAAATTTCGTCATTCTGCTTTATCAGTTTTCAAACCGACGGAATTTCGTTCATTTTGCTGCAAAAGGGGCTCTTCTTCATATCATTCATTTTCAATCCCCAACAGTTTCTGATATTTTTTTAATTCTTCCAGCACATTACACCGGCTGTGGATAAAATACTGAATGCCCGCCGGGCCCATATTTTCCACCAATTTGTCGGAATAACCGGCCAGCACAAGCAACGATTTACCTTCCAATTTTTTGGCAGCCTGTGGAACCCATTGAACATATTCATCGTCGGAACCACAAAAAACAACCAGTTGAGGTTCTTCTTTTTCAACCCGGTCAAAGCCCTGTTCCAGCTCCTGAAAAGTAGCATGATCCGTAATCTGATATCCGGCACAACCAAAAAAATTGGCCGCAAATTGAGCACGGGCACGGCTCATGGCCACATTTCCAAAAGGAAAAAGAAAGACCTTCGGACGCGGGTGATTCATCGCATATTGATCGGTTTGATAGCGTAACAATTCAAAAGGAGCTGCTGCCCGGTAGGGAGATGGCGTATCCCCTTGGCGGGGAACAAAAAAAACATCTTCGGGCAGACGTTGTGTGATTTGCTCGTTCGTATTCGGGTATTGATTAACACCCAATACAGAACGCTTTCGCACAGCCACATCCAGGTTTTTCTTTTGCGCCTCCTGTTTGATTCTATTTTGAACAAACCCTTGCTGAAAAGCCTTCTGGTAGCCTCCCATTTCATCTATTTCAAGAAACAGTTCCCAGGCCTTACGAATGAGTTTATCTGTCAAAACTTCGATGTAATACGAGCCGGCGGCCGGGTCTGCCACTTTATCAAAAAAGGACTCTTTTTTTAAAATGAGTTGTTGGTTACGGGCAATACGTTTTCCCATTTCGGAAGGATCATTGCCTATTTGGTCAAAAGGCAAAACGGTCAACTCATCCACTCCGCCTAAAATGGCCGACATGGACTCTGTGGTGGTGCGCAACATGTTCACGTACGGATCGTACAAACTTTTGTTCCATTGACCATTCTCAGCATGGCAATAAAGCCTGCTGTGGTTTTCATCCACACCAAAAGCCAACAAAATTTTTGCCCACAGATAGCGTAAAGCCCTGAATTTGGCAATTTCCATAAAATAGTTGGAACCAATGGCAAAGTGAAACCGCATTTTTGAAGCCACCTGTTTTGGATCGAAACCATCATCGGTAAGTGCATGTAAATATTCACTACCCAACGAGAGGCCAAAGGCCATTTCGCTAACCATGGATGCCCCGCTGTTGTGAAAAACACTTGCGTCAACCGTAAAAGCATGAAAAAAAGGAAGTGACAAACCGGCTTCCATCAGAGCGGCAGGACGGGAGAAATTTTTCGGCAAAAAGGAATCCGCCCCCGTTGATTGACAAAATAAAGCCCCCCTTATTTTAGTCATATCCCACTTTTTACGTCCGACCCATGCCACCAGGTGCTTCATCAGGTTTTCCGGTTGGGAAAGGCTAAAGTTGAGACCTGTACTTTCTCCGTCAATCCCCTCAAGCAATTGCTCAAGTAAATGAAATTCGAAGGATTCGTTCAGAACAAAGGTTATCGAATCAGCCCCGTTGCGAATGGCATTCAGAGCCTCGCGATTGGCCATTGTCACCTCTTTTACTTCCACGCGTTGGTTAATCCTCCAGTTATTTCCCTCCGGTTGATTTCCCCTGACAAATGGAAAAGAACCCGGCAGTCCCCGTAGGTGTTCCAGC
>CBETNY010000443.1:0-2043 GCA_965537275.1 uncultured bacterium
TAAAAGAGATTGCCGAACGTACCAAATACCTGAAAGACCATGTGAATATCCTTATCGACCGTTTGGAGGAGCAGTCGGTCGATTCAGCTTATCTGATGGTACAGGTTCTTGATTATATGCGCGAAATGGTGCATAGTATTACGTTCTTTAACCAGGCAGCTTTTGAGCATGTTGACAACAACCATAAACCACTTATTGAGGTGCAGATTAATGAGCTCAGGGAACTTTCGTCCTACCTCGACGAAATGTTGAAAATGATTATGCAAAGTATTTTGGCTTCGGATTATACAACACAGGAAAAGTTGTTGGAACTGCAGGAAAAGGCACTTGTTTCGCTTGAGCGGTGCCGGAAGAATCAAATTCGCCGGATCAAAACCGGAAAGGTCGGGACGCGAAACAGTATGCTATACCTTAACCTTTTAACCGAAACAAAAAACCTGTATCTACAGGCTGTGAACCTTTTTAAAGCACAACGCGATTTTAGTAATTTTTAACCGGTCGCTTGACAAAGGGGATGTGTTTAGGGTTTTGATGCGCTGACAAACCGTTGTTTTCCATGAATGTCTTGGTGAATCTGCACGTCTTTTAACCCTTTTTGATGAAAGAGGTCGGCACAGTCAGTGCCAAATTTTTCGTTGATTTCCACATAAAGTTTACCATGCTGTCGCAGGTGTTTAAGTGCAAGGTGTGCAATGGGCCGGTAAAATTGAAGCGGATCTGCGTTAGTGACAAAAAGTGCCAACCCGGGCTCATAATTTAGCACGTTTTTTTGCATCGATTTTTTATCCGAATCGGTAACATAAGGTGGATTGCTTACCATGATGTCATATTCGCCGCGAATACAACTGTCGGCGTCGAGAAGGTTACATAAATTGAAGTCCACTTCAAGCGAAAGGGCCTTCGCATTGTTTTGTGCCACCTGCAAGGCTTCCTGCGAAATGTCAATGCCTTTTACTTTTGCCTGTGGCAAATTCTTTTTTAATGCCAATGCAATACAGCCGCTGCCGGTGCCCAAATCGATGATGCGGGGTGCGGTTTGTTTGTTTTCTTTCAAAATTAATTCAATCAACTCTTCCGTCTCGGGTCGGGGAATTAAAACGGCTTCATTTACTTCGAGAGGCAGATCGTAAAAAGTGGTATGGCCAAGAATGTATTGTAATGGTTTTTCTTGTAACAATTGTTTTACAGCCTGGTGAAACCAAACCATTTCCGATTCGCTGATGCGATAATCAATCTGCAGGGCTTGATCGGTTCGTGAAAGCCCCAGCTTGTTTAATATCAATAGGTTGATGAATTGTTTGGCTTCCGCAGGGGGATAAATTTCTTGTAGTTTGTTAAACCAAACAACTTTTAAATCGGATAATTTATTACTCGGGTATTGCATTATGCAAAAGTAAAAATTTGTCGCAAGAACTCTGTTAAACCCGAATTTTAAGCGGGAATGATTAGTTTTGTCTGTGCAAAATAAGATTTTTCCAATGAGGCCTAATCGACATGTTTTTATTCTTACCGGAGCGCAGGGGGAGGGAAAAACCACCCGTTTAAAAGAGTTGATCGGGAAACTTCGCAGCAGCGGTCTCTCTTTATACGGATTTTATGCCAATGGCTATTGGGAAAACGGACAACGGAGCCGCTTCGATTTGGTTGATGTACAAACCGGGAAACAGAAGTTGCTGTGCACCAATCAAAGTGTCCTCGGGTTTTGGAGGCAGGGACGCTTTTATTTTGATCCGGAAACCATTCGATGGGGTACCACGTTGTTGGACGGTGATAAAGAGGGACTGGCCATCATGGATGAGGTGGGCCGGTTTGAATTGGATGGCAAAGTGTGGGCGTCACCGCTAATGCAGCTGGTTCAAAATGATAAACCGGTCTTGATGGTGGTGCGTCAGGTTTTTGTACAGGAGGTTGTCGACAAATTCGGTATTGTAAATCCACAGATCATTTCTCCGGATGACGATTTACAGGAGGTGGCTCAAGGAATGCTTCACTACCTTAAGGGCCTGAATAGAAGGAACAGCGTCGGTGACTAAGTAACACGGC
>CBETNY010000444.1:0-2039 GCA_965537275.1 uncultured bacterium
TCTTTGGCCACATAATGCGTATAACCGGGCACCAGCATGGCATAGAGCATATCCTGCATGCGCAGGTTGCGACTCAAAAGTTGAAATTCATCATAGCTCATATCCTTATTTACCGAAGGCAAAACAAAATTGGAGTTCTTTTTTATGGTATATACATCAATATCCTGTGCAAACAAATGGGGAGAAACCATCGCCAGGAGCATAACAAACAAGAGCTTTTTCATATGGGTTGTTCTGTTTTTTTTCAAAAGTACAGATTTTTCGTCTCCGAACATCCATTCTTACAGTATTTTGAAATTATTTTCCAGCATATCCATCAGCCAGCGCAAGTCTGACGCGTAGCCGGTGCGTGCCAAAGAGAAAAATGAAAAATTAAGAATGACAAATTAAACCCAAAGCCTCTTTAATTAGCCTGCGTGAGTCCCTTCGCTCTAGGACTTGGTTTAGGCTAGCGCTGAAGGGGTTGCAAAAGTTTGGAGTACCTAGAGTTTGGAGTGCCTAAAGTTGGATTTGGTAACCGTCAACCATCGCGAGTCTGACGCGAAGCCTTTGCGTGGCGACTCGTGATGAAACTTCATGAACCTTTCTAAAGTTTGGAGTGCCTAGACTGAAAACAAAGCACGAGTCCCTTCGCTTTTGGCCTGGCTTCAGACTCGCGCTAAAGATATGAGGGATTTTCAACTCCAAACTCCGCCCCGGAAGCAGCCATTCTACTTCTTCCCTGCAATTCCCAAATGGAACACCTTTCTATTTATGACTTTTCCGGTACTGTCATAAAACACCCAAGGTCCGTTTTGCAAGCCTTTTTTGTAAGCACCCTGAATTTGCAATTTTCCACCGACAAAAAAAACATGAAAATTCCCGTTTAGCGTGTCGTTCACGTAAAATCCCTCTTGCGAAAGATGACCGTCCGGAAAATATTTCTTCCAGACTCCCCATTTATGACCCAAATGGTAGGTGGTCCATTCAAAAATCTTTCCCGATTCGCGATAATAGATGATGCTCGGCCCCTCCTTCACCCCTGCTTGATAGGTTTCGCTTGCCACACGCTTTCCATCTACCTCGCTGTAATAATTCCAAACGCTATCTTTTTTCTGATGCACAAATTTCCCGTCTGCCATGGGTTTGCCATTTAAGTAAAAACTATGTACCACTGCTGCCGTTCCATTCTTTTGATAGTTTAAGATGGATTTAATCGCACCGGTGGGATAAAAATACCGGAACTCTCCAAAAGCAGTATCATTGCGGAATTGCCCGCGATACCGAATAGCCCCGTTGGAATATTTTTTTTCCCATGGCCCCTGTTTGAGACCGTTTTTATCCGTTCGGTTTACCGATTGAGCCTGAATAACCGGACTTAAAACCAGGAAGCTTAAAATAAAAAACAAGACTTTCTTCATGATGCAACGATTGGTTGGTAGCATTTGTTTATTTTTATCGCACAAAAATACACATCAATTGAACGAATATTCATCAAAATTATTGGAACAGGCCGTAAATGAATTATCGCGTTTGCCCTCCATCGGAAAGCGGACGGCACTCCGGTTGGCATTGCACCTGCTCAAAGAAGATCAAAGTCAGACACAACATCTTGCCGAAGCGTTGCTCAAAATGCGCACGGAGATTCGTTTTTGTACCCGCTGCAACAACATCTCCGATACGGAAGTGTGTGAAATATGCAACAACCATCGGCGTGATGAAAGCACCCTTTGTATTGTGGAAGACACCCGCGATGTACTGGCCATTGAACAGACGGCCCAATACAATGGACTTTATCATGTTTTAGGGGGCATTATCAATCCCATCGAAGGCATCGGGCCCAATGACATTGATTTGGCACATGTGGTGCAACGTCTTAAAACAGAAGATATTCATGAGGTTATCCTGGCGCTGCCGGCCACGGTGGAGGGAGACACCACCAGTTATTACATTTACAAGCTACTGACTCCCTTCGACTTGAAAATCACCACGCTGGCACGCGGGCTGGCCGTTGGAAACGAGTTGGAATACACCGATGAAATCACATTGGGTCGTTCCCT
>CBETNY010000445.1:0-2038 GCA_965537275.1 uncultured bacterium
GGTTTTTGTAAACGATATTTAGAATGTAATTTCTATTTGGTGTTGGTTGTCGAGATAATCATACCGGATTTTCATATCATAGTGATGAACAATTTTTTGAACGATGGCCAGGCCGATACCCATAAATCCTTGTGAGGACGATTGGGTAAACTGCTCGAAAAGTTCATGGGTGGGCAAATTGGGCTTGTTTCCGGAGTTGGAAATCCGGAGTTTGTTTTCCGAAAGAACCAACCGAATGAATCCTCCCTCCAAATTATGCCGCACGGCATTTTTGATGAGGTTGTTGATAAGGATGTCAGCCAGTGCCGGGTCCATCACTTTTTTGGGTGGTTCGTCGAAATTCTTTTCTACAACAATCTTTTTCGATTCAATCATCAGGTTGTAGAGTGCCAGGTTTTTGTTGATGAGCAGGGGAAAGTCGATGGCGACTTTTCGTGAGAACTGATTTTTATCGATCCGGGCCAATAATCCGAGGCTTTTGATGATGTCGGAAAGGCGGTTGGTGGCTGAAAAGATGGCGCCGGCCAGTTCAAATTGTTTTTCAGTAGTTAACTCCTGAAACAACAACTCGGTTTTATTTTTGACGACCGACAGGGGTGTTTGTACTTCATGAAATACGTTGCCGGTAAACTCTTTTACGCCTTCATAGTCGTTGATTAATTTGGTTGTCATCTCTTCGAGTACATGATTAAGTTCGTTAAATTCAATCACTTCGGAGGTTTCAAAGGGTCTTCGTTTTGGGTTTTCCAGGCTGAATTCCTGCATGGTTTTCAACGAATTGAAGAAGTCGGCCCACACTTTTCCAAGGATGTATCGATTTAAAAAGTAGGTAAGTGCAATGTAAAGCAGGAGCATTAACATGATAATCAGCGCCACCTTTTCGATGAGATAGTTGGAGGTAATCAGCGATTTGTAAATTCTAATTTGGTAATAACTGTTTCCGCTTTTTACAATGGTTTTTAAGCTGCGGTAAGGCATGTAGGCGTTTCTGATTTTGTTGTAAAGGACGGTATCGCTCAGCTGAAAGGGGGTGTCCATTTGGTGGGGAGAAATTTTTTTTATTTCGATGGGTTCGGTGGTGATAAACCGGGCATTTTGCAGGGTGTCGACCTGACTTAATTCGTTAAAAATAAAATGGATTCGGTTGTACAGGTCGGCATTGACCTCTTTTTCGATGAGGTTTTGCATAATGCGATACAGGCCGATGCCGCCAACGAAAAAGACCACCAGCGAAAGGGTAATGTAGTATAAAGTGGTTTTGGTTAAAAGTTTCATGGCATCTCGAATTTATAGCCTACGCCATAGATGGTTTGGATGGGGTCGCCGGCACCATTTTCTTTTAGTTTTTTGCGCAGGTTTTTGATTTGTGCGTACACAAAATCGTAGGAATAGGAAAGGTCCATATCATCGCCCCACAAGCGGCCTGCCAGGCTCTCTTTTGCAATGACACGACCTGTATTGGACACGAAAAAGAGCAATAATTCAAATTCTTTTTTGGTAAGGTCTAAATTTTTCCCGTTGATTTCAGCTTGAAATTTTTCGGGTAAAATGGTGATGTTGCCGGCGGTAATTTGGTTGTCACCGTGAAATTGAATCCTTCGCAAGAGCGATTTGATACGGGCATTGAGCTCGGCCAGGTTAAAAGGTTTTACGAGATAATCGTCGGCCCCGAATTCCAGGGCTTTCACCCTGTCGTTGATGGCATCGCGGGCAGTAATGACAATGATTCCCGCCGATTTTTTCATGTTTTTTAAACCTTGAATCAGGTCGAGACCGCTGCCATCCGGCAGGTTAATGTCGATGAGGACACAATCGTACGAAAAGGAGGTGATTTTATCCTGTGCACTCACCATGTCGAAGGCCTGTTCACAAACATAGCCTTCCGGTTGCAGATAATCCACAATCGATTCCTGAATTTCATGGTCGTCTTCAACAATTAACAATTTCATAAGTTGCAAAGTTATGATTTTATGGCTTTGAAGAGAAACGAATGGTGAATGGCCGGCCATTTTGTTGGCTAAATATTATTGATGTGCCG
>CBETNY010000446.1:0-2037 GCA_965537275.1 uncultured bacterium
AAGTGCTCAACGCTTCCAAAGTACCTCCTTTTACCATCGAAGATGAAACCGATGGTGGTGAAGAAATCAGAATGAAATACCGCTATCTCGACCTTCGTCGAAACCCACTGAAAAACAGTCTTTTGCTTAGGCATAAACTTTCGTTGGAAACCAGAAAATTCCTCGACAGTCAACACTTTGTTGAAATAGAAACCCCCTACCTGATTAAATCGACCCCGGAAGGAGCCCGTGATTTTGTAGTTCCTTCGCGCATGAATCAAGGTGAATTCTATGCCCTGCCCCAATCGCCTCAAACATTTAAACAACTCCTGATGGTTGCAGGATACGATCGTTATTATCAACTGGTTAAGTGCTTTCGCGATGAAGACCTTCGCGCCGACCGGCAACCCGAGTTTACCCAAATCGACTGCGAAATGGCATTCGTGGAGCAGGAAGATGTATTGAACACTTTCGAGAAAATGATTCAGCACCTTTTTAAGGTGATTAAAGACATTGAATTACCCAAATTGCCGCGCATGAGCTATGCCCAAGCCATGAAACAATATGGATCGGACAAGCCTGATATTCGTTTTGGGATGGAATTTGTCGAGCTCAACGATGTGGCCCGGGGAAAAGGTTTCAAAGTTTTTGATGATGCCGAACTGGTTGTTGGAATTAATGCCCCTCAATGCGCCTCCTATTCGCGAAAACAACTCGACAAGCTCACCGAATTTGTCAAACGCCCTCAAGTGGGTGCCAAAGGACTGGTTTATCTGAAATACAATGAAGATGGAACTTTTAAATCGTCAGTAGATAAATTTTTCGATCAGGAGGCATTACAACATTGGGCAGATAAATTTAACGCCAAGCCGGGCGATCTCATGTTAATTCTTTCAGGGGAAGAGGATAAAGTCCGCAAGCAACTCAACGAATTGCGCCTCGAAATGGGTGAACGCCTGGGACTTCGTAACCCCGACAACTACAAAGCCCTGTGGGTTGTTGATTTTCCGTTGCTTGAATGGGATGAAGAGAGTAAACGTTATCATGCCATGCACCATCCCTTCACCTCACCCAAGCCCGAAGATGCCCACTTACTTGAAACCGATCCGGGCGTGGTGCGTGCCAACGCCTACGACCTGGTAATCAATGGGGTGGAAATCGGTGGCGGTTCCATCCGAATCCACGACCGTGCCTTGCAAAAACGCATGTTTCGTGCCCTTGGTTTTACCGAAGAAGATGCACAGGAACAATTTGGCTTTTTGATGAATGCATTTGAATATGGTGCTCCTCCTCACGGAGGCATCGCACTGGGTTTCGATCGCCTGGCCGCCATGTTTGCCGGAAAAGATTCGATTCGCGATTTTATCGCATTCCCAAAAAACAATGCCGGTCGCGATGTAATGATCGATTCCCCCTCAAACATCAGCAAAGCGCAACTCGACGAATTGGGACTTCAGGTAATCGAAAAAAAAGACTAAAACAGGAGGCAAATATCTGGTAATCCCTTAAATCGTCTTATCTTTTAAGGATTTTTATTGGATTAACAACTCTTTGTGCACCCTATTTCCTTCTTTTCGCAGACTTCCCTAAATTGTTAACACTTTCATTTGGATCAATGATTTTTGTAAAATTTTGCCTGGTTTTAGTAAAGGTGTGATTTGTTCGTAGCCACCATCAATCCACTTTACTTTATCAAAACCTTTTGAAAGCAAAAAAGGAAAAGCCATTGCACTACGGGTACCACTTGAACAGAATGTTCCAATGACTCTGTCTTTAGGCAATTCGGTGAACCGGTCTGCCAGTTCATGAAAAGGGATGTGTACTACTTCAATATCAAAATATTTGAAATTGAACGCAATGGTTTCTACCTCTTCATTTGACCGAAGATCTAAAAAAACTGCCCCTGCTGTTTCAAAGAATTTTTCAGGCGTAATCTTATGTTGGCCTGTTCCACAAAATTCTAAATTGATTTTTTTTATTGTACTTTCCATGGTTATAAATTTTTAATTAAAAAACAGTTAAAATTGAATCGTTGTTAAATAATGGGAAACCCTGCCA
>CBETNY010000447.1:0-2032 GCA_965537275.1 uncultured bacterium
ATCTTTGGAAGAATCAGGTAGTTGGCAGGGTTGATGCCCATTACGCGCAGGGCATCAATTTGTTCGGTAATGCGCATGGTTCCTATTTCGGAAGCAATCCGCGAACCCACTTTTCCGGCTAAAATCAAGCTGATGATGGTAGGTGAAATTTCCAACACCAACATTTGCCGGGTTGAAAAACCAATGGTCGATTTCGGAATAAAGGGCGAGTCAATGTTGTAGGCCATTTGAATGGCAATAATGCCACCGATAAACAGAGAGATAATGGCAACGATACCAATGGAGTCGGTTCCGAGCCTTTTGAAATCGATAAATAGTTGCCGGCGAAATACATAGCCTTTATCAGGCCGTTTAAAGGCTTGAAAAATAAGCATGACATATTCGCCGATTTGATAAAGTACTTTCATAATTCAAGGGCTAAATTAGTGAATTTTGATGGGTTGAAGACCACTTTGGCAGAAACTTTTTTAAGGGCTTATTTCCAAAAGGCTGGAGAAAAGATGACTAACACGGTAAAAAGCTCAAGGCGTCCCATAACCATTAAAAAGGACAACATCCATTTTCCGGCATCGGGAATAAAGGCATAATTTTCCACCGGGCCCACGCCACCAATTCCTGGTCCGATATTTCCCAAACTGGCAATGGATGCGCCAATGGCTGTTTCAAAATCGAGACCGAGCACTCCCAAAATAAAGGTTCCCAGGGCAAAAAAGAAGAGGTAGAGCAGGAAAAAAGCCATCACATTAAAAATAATGGGTTGGCTAACGGATTTGCCATTGTACTTGACAGGAATAACAGCATGGGGATGCAGGGAGCGCTTGAGTTCAAGTTTCGAGTTTTTTATCAGTAAGATATGGCGAATGATTTTCACTCCGCCACCCGTTGACCCGGCCATTCCGCCAAAAAACATCAAAGCAAACACCAACATCCACATGTAGGAGGGCCAGACAATGTAGTTGCTGTTAACAAAACCGGTGGTGGTTAAAATGGAAGAAACGGTAAAGAGCGCATGCCGGAAAGCCGGTGCAAGGCCTTCGTTCATAAATACAATCAAGCCCAAAGTAAGTACCACGCTAAAAACGGCAATCAGACCGAGGTACACACGATATTCTTCGTTGTAAAACAGCTTTTTAATTTTCAGGTGAAGGGCAAAATAATGCAGGGTAAAATTGGTACCGGCCAAAATCATAAAAAAAGCAATGACATATTGGATGTAGGGTGAAAACCCGGCAATGCTTGTGTTGGAGGTGGAAAAACCCCCGGTGGCCATGGTGGCAAACGAATGACAAAGCGAATCGAAGAAATTCATTCCGCCAAGCGATAAGAGAATGATTTCAAGTGCGGTAAGCATGACGTAAATCCCCCAGAAGCGTTTGGCTGTTCCGGTAATTCGAGGGTGCAGCTTATCAGGTGTAATGCCCGGCATTTCGGCAACAAACAATTGCATACCTCCCACTCCGAGGAAGGGTAAAATGGCTACGGTTAATACAATAATGCCCATGCCACCAATCCAATGTGTCAAAGCCCGCCAGTATAAAATATTTTTGGGGATTATTTCAATTTCATTTAAAATGGATGAACCTGTGGTGGTAAATCCTGATATGGTTTCGAAAAAAGCATTGGTAAATGTGTGGATGCTTTCACTGAACAGGTAGGGCAGGGTACCAAACAGGGAAATGGTGAGCCAGGCAAGGGTAACAATCAAAAAACCATCCCTTTTTCCGATGTTCAAGTTAACCTTTTTCAAGGTTGCCCACCACCCAAGCAACCCGATACCCACTGTGATGATTCCTGAAATGAGCAATGGATAAACGGGTTCGTGATAGTGCAACGCAAAGGGAATCCCGGTTAGCATAAACAGCCCTTCAACCAGGAGTAAAATCCCCAGCACTTTTATAATCATACGGATATTTAGTGCTTTCATGGTGAATGGTTTGTGCGAATTTTTATTACAGTCCCTGCCCGATAATGGAAGCTTTTTGAAACATTTTTTCCACTTTGGCAGAGGTGCCGGGCAAAGCAAAAACGATGA
>CBETNY010000448.1:0-2030 GCA_965537275.1 uncultured bacterium
AAATGAGGGAAAATTTTAGTCAACAAGAAATAAAATTAAAAGATTAACTTATAACAAGCTAAAAATAAGGATGTAAAATTTTAAAGCCAATCTTTTCTTGTTATCGCAATTCATCAGCTGAACTTGCTTAATATTTTTTTTGGCAAATGTTTGGTAAAATAGAATAAGAGTAACCTTTTTGGAAGGGGTGAGGATGCAGACCGGTGAATGAAGTATTGGCTTAGGAGGCCTGTCTTTAAAGGATCGACTTAAATTTTTGCATGGCTTCGGCCAGGCTTTTTTGTCCGAAAATAGCATGACCGGCTACCAGCACATTGGCTCCATGTTCGATAACCTTTTTTGCCGTTGAGGGGTTGATTCCTCCATCCACCTCAAGCATGATGTCATGACCTGAATGAGCAATCATTTCGTGGGCCCTGGCGATTTTATTCAAACTTTGTGGAATGAATGTTTGTCCGCCAAATCCCGGATTAACACTCATGATTAAAAGCAGGTCGATATCGTCCATTACATTTTCGAGGGTGGTCAGGGAGGTAGCCGGATTGATAGAGACACCGGCTTTCATTCCCATCTGACGAATGTTTTGTAAACAGCGGTGAAGGTGTGTACATGCTTCCTGGTGAACCGTTAAAATATCGGCGCCTGCTTTTGCATACTTTTCAACTTCCCGGTCAGGGTGTTCAATCATCAGATGAACATCCAGCGGTAAGGAAGTAATCTTTTTTAGTGCAGAAACCATATTGGGTCCAAAGGTAAGGTTGGGGACAAAGTGGCCGTCCATAACGTCCACATGGATAAAGTCTGCGCCCAGCGAAGTTACTTGATTCACCTGCTCATGCATCCGCATTAAATCAGCGGAAAGAATGGAAGGGGCAAGGTATATTTTTTGTTTGTTCATTTTGTGCAATTCAATGGTTCATTGGCATGGTTCTGTAAATCATTTTGTTCCTGAATTTTCGAGATGTACAGCTTTTTTTGGTGTTTAATGGTTTAATGCTTGTTTGATGCGTCCGGCAATGTTTTCGGCGGTAAAACCAAAATGTTTTTGGAGTGCTTTGGCGGGGGCCGATTCGCCAAAATGGTCAATTCCGAAACTGAAGCCCTCGGCAACATATTTTCCCCAACCAAAGGTGCTCGCGGCTTCCAAACTTACACGGAATTTTACTTCAGGTGGCAATACCATGTCTTTATAAGCTTGATCTTGTTCGTCGAAAAGTTCCATGCAAGGCATACTCACTATCCGCACTTTGAAGTCTTTCAGCAATTGAGCGGTCTGTTGTGCCAAATGAACTTCCGAACCACTGGCAATTAAAATAATATCAGGAATTTCGTCTTTGTTACCCTGGAGAATATAAGCTCCGCGTTCCACTTGTTTATCTACCTCAGGGATATTTAGGGTGGGAAGTCCCTGGCGGGTCAAGGCCAGGGTGACCGGACGTTTGTTCTGGCGGAAAGCATATTTCATTGCGGCGGCTGTTTCATTGGCATCTGCAGGACGGAAAACGAGCAAATTGGGAATGGCTCTTAACCCGCTAAGTTGCTCAACAGGTTGATGGGTAGGCCCGTCTTCACCCACAAAAAACGAGTCATGGGTATAGACATACAACACCGGAAGATGCTGAAGTGCCGACAACCGCATGGCCGGTTTTGCATAATCGGAGAATACCAAAAAAGTGGCCCCAAACGGTCTGAACCCACCGTGGAGTGCAATTCCATTCAAGATAGTGGCCATAGGAAATTCGCGTACAGCAAAGGATAAATTTCTTCCACTGCGGTTTTCAACGCTAAATTCTCCCGATATATCGGCATAGGCTTTGGTATTGTTTGAGGGCTCCAAATCGGCCGAACCACCCATGATATTTTGGGTTTGTGTGGCAAAATGGGCCAATGTTTTTCCAAAGGATGCACGCGTGGCCAGTTTTTCACCCACTGCAAATTGAGGAGCTTCTAAATGTGGAGTGAGATTATTTTGAATAATGGCTTCCATGACGGCGGCCAGGTCAGCGTCTTTCTTTGTATTTTTCTCAAGC
>CBETNY010000449.1:0-2029 GCA_965537275.1 uncultured bacterium
AGCCAAACCTTTCATGGAAAAAGGAGAGATTGTGCCCGACGAAATTCCCATTCAGCTAATTGAGCGAAAAATCAATGAAAATCCAAATGCCAATGGTTTTGTTTTTAAAGGCTTCCCACGTACCCTGATTCAAGCTTACATATTAGATGGATTGTTACGCAGGGTGAACATGTCGGTTTCGGCTTTGGTAGAGATGAAGATATCCACACTGGAAGCAGTAAAAAGGCTTTCGGCAAGAGCCAAAACAGAAAAAGCCCGACCCTATGACCACTCCACCGAACTTATTGTCAATCGTCTGGAGCAATACAAAGAAAAAACCAATCCGGTTATTGAATTTTATAAAAACCAGGGAAAATATTCGTCAATCAAAGCCGACGGTTCGCCGGATGAAGTTTTCGAACGACTCAAAGAAAAAACCATCGACGTATTTAAAGAGAATTATTAAATTGCTCGATCAACTTCATAAAAAAAGCCACGCAAATGCGTGGCTTTTTTTATGAAGTAATTTTTCTCTGGCTAAGCGTTATAATAACCTTTTTCTTTTGCCTCTTTAATGGCATTGAAAATACCTTTTTTATTAATGATTCGAATTCCTGCTGCCGAAACTTTCAAAGTCACCCACTCTTCCGTTTCCGGAATAAAGAAACGTTTGGTTTGAAGATTCGGATGGAATTTTCTTTTGGTCTTAATATGCGAGTGAGAAACATTGTTTCCGCTAATCACTTTTTTTCCTGTTATCTGACAAATTCTTGACATGGTTGCTCGTTTTTATCGTGTTCGAAAAATGGAGTGCAAAGAACGGAATATTTTTTCAATTATTCAAATGCTTTTTAGAGAATTTTTTATTATTTCTCCAAAAACCAAATTTACTGAAATCCCGCTAACCTCTGATTGGTATCTTACTGTTTTACTACGGATTATCTATTTCCGTACATTTCCTCATAATATTTTAAATAATTCCCCGAAGTCACATTGTCAAGCCAGCGCTGATTATTCAGGTACCAATCCACGGTTTTTTCAATCCCTTCCTCAAATTGAAGCGATGGTTTCCATCCCAACTCTTTCTGTAGTTTTGACGAATCGATGGCGTATCGCAAATCATGACCGGCCCGGTCGGTAACATAGGTAATTAGTTTTTCAGATGTACCTTCGGGACGACCCAGTTTTTTATCGGTTACTTTGCAAAGCACCTTAATCAGGTCGATGTTTTTCCATTCGTTGTGTCCGCCAATGTTGTATGTCTCTCCATCAGGTCCCTGATGGTAGATTAAATCAATGGCAGCCGCATGGTCTTCCACGAACAACCAATCACGAACATTAACCCCTTTTCCGTAAACCGGCAAGGGTTTGTTGTGTCGGATATTATTGATAAACAAAGGAATCAGTTTTTCCGGAAATTGAAATGGCCCGTAATTATTTGAACAGTTTGAGATGATGACAGGCACCCCATAAGTATCATGATAAGCCCGCACAAAATGATCGGAGCTGGCTTTGGAAGCCGAGTAAGGACTATGCGGATCGTAGGCTGTCTCTTCGGTGAAAAAACCCGTTTCACCTAACGTTCCATACACCTCATCGGTAGAAACATGATAAAAACGTTTTCCTTCCGGATGATCTTTCCAGATCGATTTTGCCGCATTCAGCAAGTTGACGGTACCCACCACATTGGTCATCACAAATTCGTTGGGATGGGTAATGGAACGGTCAACATGCGATTCGGCCGCAAGGTGAATAACACCATCAAATTGTTCTTTTTCAAAGAGTTGTTTAATAAATGTATCATCGGTGATATCACCCAACACAAAATGATAGTTGGGCAGTTTATCAACATCTTTCAGGTTCTCGAGGTTGCCGGCATAAGTTAATTTATCCAGATTATAAATCTGATAATCAGGATATTTTGTCACAAAACGACGTACGACGTGCGACCCGATAAACCCGGCTCCGCCGGTAATTAATATTTTCATAGGGATATAATCTATTAATGGTTTAATCTATTTTTATTATGTTATTTTTCCGCGTGTGGCGG
>CBETNY010000450.1:0-2011 GCA_965537275.1 uncultured bacterium
CGTAATTCACTCATTTCGATTATTTTTCACCTCTTGATGACCGAAAGCAGAGATAATTTCGTACCTTTGCCGCCTTAATTTAAAAAAAAGTTCATATTTTGACATTTAACGAAATGGGCCTATCGCCCGAATTATTATCCGGCATTGAGAAGCTCGGATTTGAGAAACCAACCCCCATCCAAGAAGAAGTAATCCCCGTAGTATTAGAAACAGAAAACGATCTTATCGGACTTGCACAAACAGGAACCGGCAAAACAGCGGCTTTCGGTTTGCCCATTATTGAGCAAATTGATCTTTCAAATAATACGGTACAGGCGCTCATTGTGACGCCTACCCGCGAACTCTGCATTCAAATTGCCAACGACTTAAACAACTATTCAAAGCATTTAAAAGGCTTGCGTGTGGTACCTGTTTATGGCGGGGCCAGCATCGACACCCAACTCCGTGCCCTGAAAAAAGGGGCCCATATTATTGCGGCTACACCCGGCAGAATGCTCGACCTGATGAACCGTCGCGCGGCTGACATCTCAAAAATCAGAACCGTTGTTTTAGATGAAGCCGATGAAATGCTCAACATGGGATTTCGCGAAGAACTCGACAACATCTTAAAAGACACTCCCAAAGAGAAACGCACCCTGCTTTTCTCGGCCACCATGCCCAAAGAGGTCGCACGCATTGCCAAAAATTATATGCACAAACCCGTTGAAGTAACCGTTGGAAAACAAAACTCGGGAGCTGAAAATGTACGACATATCTATTATCTGGTGCATGCACGCAACCGGTATCAGGCTTTAAAACGTATTGCCGATATCAATCCCGATATTTATGGCATTGTATTTTGCCGGACGCGAATGGAAACTAAAGATGTGGCTGAAAAACTGATTAAAGACGGCTATAGCGCCGATGCTTTACATGGTGATTTGTCGCAAGCCCAACGCGATCATGTGATGAAACGGTTCAGAAACCGTTCGCTTCAAATGCTGGTAGCTACCGATGTAGCCGCCCGTGGTCTTGATGTGGACGATATTACCCATGTCATTAACTACAACTTACCCGAACAAATCGAAAGTTATACCCACCGCAGCGGACGAACCGGAAGAGCAGGTAAATCAGGTGTTTCCATCGTGATTGCCAACTACCGCGAAAAGAGTCTGATTCCTAAAATTGAAAAAATAATCGGTAAGAAGTTTGAAAAGTTACCCATTCCGGGTGGTGCCGAAATTTGCCAAAAACAGCTTTTCAAATTAATTGACCGAATGGAAAAAGTGGAAGTGGACGAAAAGCAAATTGCGCCGTTTATGGATACGGTAAACAAAAAACTGGAATGGCTAAGCAAGGAAGAAATTATTAAACATTTTGTTTCACTGGAGTTTAACCGGTTTCTTGATTACTATAAAAACGCTCCCGATTTAAATGAACCCGAGAGTGATAGAGGTGGCCGACGTGAAAGAAGCGGTAAAAAAGAGGGTAAAAGGCGAGAAGGCGGATTCGGCAACAAAGGAGACCGTTTTACACGTTTTTTTATGAATGTGGGTAAAAAAGATGGCGTTGTTCCCAAAAATATTATCGGGATGATCAACGACAGCACCAACGATCGTGACATCCGTATTGGTGACATTGACATAAAAGATAGTTTTTCCTTTTTTGAAGTGAACGACAATGCAGCCCAAAAGGTGTTGAAATCGTTTGGAAATACAAAATTTAAAGGACACAGAGTCAACGTAGAAGTAGCGGAAGCCGATGTCGGAGGCCGCAACAAAGATCGAAAAAAGCGAAAAGGAAAGCGTAAAAATTAGTACAAAAAAATTTTTTAATAATTTTTGTACAGTTCAAACAAAATCCTATTTTTGCAGTCCCTTTTCAGAGAGGGGGATAAGTTCTTAATAAATTTATTCGGGAAACGGGGTATGGCGCAGTCCGGTTAGCGCACCTGCTTTGGGAGCAGGGGGTCGTAGGTTCGAATCCTACTACCCCGACGTTTTTTGAAAAACTGTTTAGCGCATCCCGATTG
>CBETNY010000451.1:0-2004 GCA_965537275.1 uncultured bacterium
TGGGTACACCGGGAAATTCTCCGGTTTTGGTCCACGTTTTACCATTGTCACCGGTCACCTGAATCAATCCGTCGTCAGTTCCTACCACCAGAAGTCCTTCTTTTACAGGCGATTCGGCCAGGGCGATAATCAATCCCCACTGAGAGGTGGAAACGTCTTTGGCTACTGCATCGGCAGGCCAGTATTTTCCCATCATTTTAAATTGGTTGCGGTCTTCGTTGCGGCTCAAATCACCACTGATTTCTTTCCAGGTATTGCCCCGGTCGTCACTTTCAAACAGTTTGTTAGCCGCCATATACAAGCGGGTGTGTTGATGATGACTGACAATGAAAGGGGCATCCCAATACCAGCGGAAGGTATTTTCACCTTTTTGCGGCATGGGTTTGATTTTGATGCGCTCGCCCGATTTGCGGTCGTATCGGAAAATATTTCCATACTGATAAGCGGAATAAACGATGTCGGGATTTTCGGGATCGGTGGCTTGCCAAAAGCCGTCACCCCCTACCGTAGTAATCCATTCGCCGCTGGAGACGCCGCCACGGTTCAGATTCCGGGAGGGACCGCCCAGGCTGTTGTTGTCTTGTGTGCCGCCATAAACCCAGTAAAAGGGCTCCGTATTGTCGGCCCAAACACGATAAAATTGGGTGATGGGCAGGGTGTTTTTAAAGTTGAATGTTTTGTTACCGTTCCAGGTTTCATAAACACCACCGTCACAGCCAATGAGCATGTGGTCGGTATGGTTGGGATCGATCCAGTACACGTGGTCGTCCACATGCCGTTTGTTGTTGCCCATGGCTTTCCATGTTTTCCCTCCATCTAAAGTGACCTGACCGCGCGTATCCACCGAATACACTTTGTTTTGATCGATTGGATCGGGATATAATTCACTGTAGTACTGTCCGCTGCTGTAATAATCGCTCATTTTTTTGAAGGAGGCACCGCGGTTGGTTGAGCGGTAAAATCCGCCCTTACCGTTGGAAGCTTCAAACATCACATAAACGATATCGGGGTTGGCGGGAGAGACTGTGATGGCCATGCCGCCTTTGTCTACCGAAGGAATACCGTTGGTAAGTTTGTTCCAGGTTTTCCCGCCGTCGGTGGTTTTATAAAAGGCCGATTCGGGGCCTCCGCCGATTTTACCGAAAGCACGGCGACGGCGTTGTTCGGCGCCGGCATAAATCACATCCGGATTACCGGGTTCGAACACCATGTTGGCTACGCCGGTATTTTCGGAAATATTCAAAACTTTGTTCCAGGTTTTCCCACCGTCGGTGGTTTTGTAAAGTCCGCGATCACCACCCGGACCCCAGGCTGAACCTTCGGCTGCCACATACACCACGTCCGAATTGCGCGGGTCAATTAATATCTTACCGATCTGCCGTGATGCTTTGAGGCCCATATTTTTCCAGGTTTGACCATCGTCGGTGGTTTTCCATACGCCGTTACCATAACCCAGTGCACGTTGGTGGTTGTTTTCTCCTGTGCCGGCCCATACTACATGGTGGTTGTTGGGATCCATGGCCAGGCATCCAATGGAATAGGCGCCATAATGGTCAAAAACGGGTTTAAAACTGGCTCCGTCATCATCGGTTTTCCAAATACCGCCCGAAGCAGCTGCCACATAAAAATGACTCGGGTTATCCGGGTTAACGGCAAAATCGGCCACACGGCCGGAAGTAAAAGCAGGCCCAATACCCCGCCATTTTAAGCCACTGAATACAGAGGCTTTCAGTTCGTCCTTTTTGTTGGTGTTTTTCTTTACTCTCTTGGCTTCCAGTGGCGAAAAGGCCACCAAAAATGCCAAAAGTAACCACACCTGTTTGATTTTTGGTTGATACTTCATGTTTTTTTGAGATTGATGAATAAACTATTTGTGCGTTTTGCGGGAATAAAATTACGAAATTATGCCATGTCATTTGTTGTTGGGTGGGATTTTTCCTCCTTTGCATCCATCCATTTGGCTAAATATTCTTTGGATATGCCGGAATAAATCCCTTCGGGATT
>CBETNY010000452.1:0-2003 GCA_965537275.1 uncultured bacterium
TTTCTTAATCCATTTTGTTGATGAATTCTGTCTTTTTAAAGCACGCACCCTCTCCCCTTTTTTAACGAGGTGATAGATTAGATGCGAACCGACCAATCCCGTGCTTCCGGTAACAAGTAGCATATGTTGTTTTTTTAAAAATGATGGGCTAATGTACTATTTTTTGAATGTTTTTCTGACCGTTAATAATCGATGATAGCAAGTAAATTCCTCTCGGGTAATCAGAAAAATCAATGGACAAGGTTTTTTTGCTCGTAGAGGTTTGATACAGTAGTTTTCCTGTTTCGGAATATAATTCTACCTGAATCGGTTTTGCGGTTTTGCGGTGAAATTGGACATATAAAAGTTTGTTAACCGGATTGGGAAAACAGGTAATGGATGGTTCGTTTTCATAACTAGCAATACCGTCAATAATCACGCTATTTACCTTTTGCAATGTCCATCGGTCGGGATCGAACACGATTTGCCTTACCTTACCTTCAGCCCGGATCTTAAACTGGTTTATGGTATCGGTTTGTTCCAGCCTGATAAGGGAATGATGGCCATCGTCGTAATTTATTTCCACATCGAAAAACATCTTAAAAAATGAAGACGTGTTTACCGATCTTGTTTGAATACTTTTGATATGTAACGTGTCATTAATTTGTGACCACCTGATATCGTATATGGGATACCCTTCGCCATAATACCATTGATTAAAGAAGTAGGTAAAATCTGTACCTGTAATTGAATCTACCACTTTTTTAAAATCTTCCGCAGTGGCTACCGAGCCTGCGAAAAGCTCTTGATAACTTTTTAAAATTTTAAAAAACACGCTGTCGTTATTGATTTCGTGCCTTAGCAGGTGTAAAATTGCTGCTCCTTTGTTGTATGAAAGTCGCCCATTAAAAATTCTCCATTCGTTTCCCGGGTATATCTCCGATTCGGGAATATAAATGCTACCTCCAGGCTGCGACATTGCATTGTTTTGTGCCGCCACCATAAAATCACGGGCTGTTTGTGGGTCTTTTAGGTATTCGTTGGCCAGGTAATTCGCATAGGTTGCAAATCCCTCATTAAGCCATATATCATTCCATGTGGCGCAGGTTACATTGTCGCCAAACCACATGTGACCCAGTTCGTGGGCCACCAGGTCAAATCCAAAATTACCAATGGTGGTCATGGTTTGGTGTTCCATGCCTCCTCCTAATTCGGTTAAGCAATGCCCGTATTTCTCTTTTGAAAAGGGGTAAAGCCCAAAGAGGTTTGAGTAAAGTTCAATTAATTTTGGTGTTTGGTCAAGGTTTGTTTTGTTCAGCGACAGGTAACCCGGACTATTATAGATGTAGTTTTGGATAGGGATGGAATCACCAAAAAGTGCCTGGGGTTTTGCATAGTTTGTGTAATCTTGATAATCGGAAACCGAAAAAGAGAGTAAATAATAATCAATCGGATAATGTGTCTTCCATTCATACCTGAGACTTCCGTTAGGAAGCGTGCTGATTGAAGTTAGAATCCCCTCTGAACCTGCTTTTTCATTTTTATCGACGGTTAGGAAAACCCACGCTGAATCAGCTTTATCCGTTAGGGATTGTTTTACCGGAAACCAATCCTTGGCTGCAAAAGGTTCCGAAAGGGTCCATGTTACCTCCTTTTTCCATGTGTTGTTGGATGCGTGGCTTATCCCTGAAAAAAAGCCTTGCGATTCCGGTGTGCCATGATAAAATATTTTTACCTTAAAAAGGCTATCTTTGTTCATGGGAGTGGTTAATGGAATGATTAACCAATTATCCGTATGGTTCATGCGGCTGGCTGGTCGGTTGTTAAACCATAAAGAATCCAAATTTAAGCTGTGGCTCATTTCGAGGATGATTGTGTCAAGATTTTGGTCCAAAGATTTAGCAAGAAGGGAAACGGAGCCCGAGATACTTGTTGATTTGGAGGTGACCGCCAAATCCAGCCAATAAAACTTGACGTCATATTTATTCTGAAGATTTTGATAATGGAGGTTTGGTTGCATAAAA
>CBETNY010000453.1:0-1997 GCA_965537275.1 uncultured bacterium
TGAAGGTTTTTTTGCGAAAATGAATAGGTGATAAGGCCTGAAATCATGATTTTCTTGGGTCGAACTCAGGTTAATTGCCAACTACTTCAAACTTTACACGCTTACTGTTCCCGTTTTGATCTACCACCGTTAAGGTGTGATGACCCGGTTCAGGCACATAAGCAAACTGATGCCGGTGTTTCGTTTCTCCAAGATACCGGTTATCGATATGCCAGTAAATGGTAACATCAGGATTTTGATGACTTACTTGAAAAACTACCTTCTCTTTCTTTCCTGATGTTCCGCGCGGAACAAAAATTCTAATCCCCGGTTTTGGATAGATAAACTCCATTACATTAGTTTCGTCCAGCGGTGTGCAGCCTGTTTTGTATGGAGGCAGCATCCGGTATGAAGGATGCGTTTTGTGGTAGTACCACTCCTGTACAGGTGGCAGAACAAACCATGAAACTTTTTTCATGTTATGAACCTTGGCACAGCGAGTGCTAAGTCGGAAATGCCCGCCGGAGTCCGTAAATATAATTTTATGATAGGGACAGGTTTTCACCCTGTCGCCGGCAACGTAGGAGAGCACAGTATCGATATCAGGACAATGGCGAGAAGCCCTGTATCCGCTCTGCTTACACACGGCTATCTCTTTCAAATCATCTTCGGGACGTTGAAATTGCTTTTGTGGATTGAGTAAATCAAATATTTTAAACATCACCGGAGCAGCATAGGATGTGCCGGTCAATCCTGTTCTGCCTTCGCCATCCGCATTACCAACCCATACTCCAACAATGTATTCTGCCGTGGAACCGATAGCCCATCCGTCCTTAAAACCGAAACTTGTTCCTGTTTTCCATGCTATGGGAATCGTCGAGTTAAAATATTCCCATCCCTCTTCCATCTCAGGACGATGAACCTGATAAAGTGCTTGATAGGTCTCATATATGGAACCTGCATGTAGAGGCAATTCAGCTGATACTTTCGGCTCGTGCTGGTGTCTAACTTTTTCATTTTCAGTAATTAGCGCATCGTACTCGTGTCCACTATATTTTCCGTAAAATTTATCGTAATGAATGAGTGTTTGGGCCATGCCGGCGTACGCACCGGTAAGTTCCCACAGGGTTGCTTCGCCTCCCCCTAAAATGAGCGATAACCCATAGTGGTCGGCTGAACGATTAAAAGTAGTGATACCCATCTGCTTCATTTTGTCCATAAATTTACCGATGCCATAATCACGTAACAGATAAATAGCCGGAACATTACGCGATCGCGAAAGTGCCATGGACGCAGGAACAGCACCTTCAAAAATTTGATCGAAATTTTGAGGATGATAGTTTTTAAAATAGCTTGGAATGTCTGGAATAAGGCTGTTGAGTAGAATTTGTCCGTCATCAATGGCAGATGCGTATAGAAAGGGTTTTAGAATACTACCGGTACTGCGTGGAGCGCGAACCATATCGTTGGCTTGCCCATGGTCTCCATCACGGTTTGTGTTGCCAACATATACAAGAACTTCTTTGGTTTTCGGGTCAGCAACAAGCACAGCCATATTATGAATCTCATTTTCACGGTATTTTTTGTGATAGCTCGATACAATATCATTTACCTGACTTTGAAGATATCCATTTATGGTAGTATATATTTTACGGTTAGCATGTTGTTTTCTGTAGTATTCCGTCAGATGAGGCGTTTTATCAGGCAGCCGGTGAGGTTTGTCAGGAATTTTTTCCATCAGCGACAGCTTGTAAGTTATACTGTCAATGGTTCCTGATTTAAACATCTCGGCAAGTAATCTGTTTCGTTTTTTCAATAAAGCCGATCTGTTTTTGCCCGGGTGTATCAACGATGGCGCATTGGGAAGTACAGTTAACAGCGCTGCTTCTGCTTGTGTAAGCTCAAAAGGACTTCTGCCAAAATAGCGCCACGATGCCGCTTCCAGCCCAACTACATTACCACCGAATGGCGCATGAGAAGCATATAAATTCAGAATCTCTTTTTTGGAATACTTTGTT
>CBETNY010000454.1:0-1997 GCA_965537275.1 uncultured bacterium
GAATGGGCTTTTTTTAATAAGGGGGTTTCGCAAGTAAGCATGTTGGAACCTACTTATTAAAAAAAAGACAGGCATGCGAAGCAGTCCAAAGGCTGTTGGGTTGTATTCACCCCTCATGGATCATCGAGCGGAGCGAAGATAATCCTCTCACCCCGATTACCAAAAAGCGTTTTTATATTGAAACCCGTACTCCTTTTACTACATTTGCCAAAACAATTCTTTTAAATCATGAAAAAACGACCGCTCCTTGTTACCCTTATTTTCTTTGCACTGTCCTTTGAATTATTTTCTCAAGGGGTTCACCACGAACTCAAGGTACTTTTAACACCGCAGAAAAGCAATATCAGCCTTCGTGATTCCATTCATTTTTCATCCGGCTTTTTGAATGAGCTGAAGCCGTTTGTTTTTTATTTGAACCCCAACCTGAAAGTACAATTGCTGGACGGGAATTTTACTTTGAATCAATCGGATAAACAGGACATCCTGCCTCTTGCCACGCGTTATGAACTGATTCCTCAAAAAGGCGAAACAGATTATGTGGTATTGCAATGCATGGGGCAAATCAACGATTCATTAACCTCAGGGGCAGCCGAATATGCACGCGGATTTTCAGAAACCAACGGCCTGATTAGTTCCACCGGGGTTTATTTGTCCGGGTCCTCCTATTGGATGCCATCCTTCGATGTGCCTTTGTTTACCTACCGGCTTACCACCATTTTGCCTGCCAAATGGTTGGTTGTGTCGCAAGGGGTGCGTACGCATAATGATACCGCCAATGGATTGCGTACAGTATGTTACAACTGTAAGGAACCCCAGGACCAGGCTTATCTGACGGCGGCAAAATGGACCGAATATGATCAACTTGCCGGAGAAGTACGCGTGCAAGCCTTTCTGAGAACGCCTGATGAGAAGCTTGCCAAACGATATATGAAAATGACTGGCGTTTATCTGAAGATGTACGTGAAATTACTGGGTGAATATCCCTATGGCAAGTTTGCATTGGTTGAAAATTTTTGGGAAACGGGATATGGCATGCCTTCGTTTACCCTGCTGGGGCCTCGAATTATTCGTTTTCCCTTTATTTTGTACTCTTCATATCCTCACGAGCTGTTGCATAACTGGTGGGGTAATTCGGTGTATGTAGCCATGGAAAAAGGAAACTGGTGTGAAGGTTTAACGGCTTATATGGCCGATCATATGCTAAAAGAACAGCGTGGTCAGGGTGCAGCCTACCGCCGAAGCACGTTACAAAAGTTCACCGATTTTGTCAATCCTGATAACGATTTTCCGGTGGTTGATTTTCGCGAAAGGCATAATGCCGCTGAAGAAGCCATTGGTTATGGGAAATCACTGATGTTTCAACACATGCTGCGGCATAAGTTTGGAGATGCCCTTTATATTCAGGCATATCGTAAATTTTATAAAGATTATCGATTTAAAATTGCTTCTTTTGATGATATTCGTCACACATTTGAGCAGCTTACCGGCTCAGATTTAAAAACCTTTTTTGATGAGTGGCTTACCCGAAAAGGGGCGCCACAACTTTCGCTGACTGATGTCAGGTTACAAAAGAAACATAAAAAGGTTCAACTCTCCTTTTCACTTTCGCAGGTTCAAAAAGAAGATTTTTTCCCCATGGAAGTGCCGGTAGCCATTTATTTTGAAGATACGGTAAAGGTGATTAAAACCAAGATGACTCAACGAAAAAATTATGTGAAGGTGGTGTTTAATCGTCCACCGATACAAATGATTGTTGATCCGGGTTTTGATGTGTTTAGACGACTCGATAAAGGGGAAGTTCCCCCTTCACTGACCCAGCTTTATGGAAATAAACAAGGCACGATTGTTCTTCCACATGCCAGTAAAAATCTGGATGCCTACCGGCAGTTGGCTCTGACATGGAAAAAAATGCAGGAAGCCCAGGGAAAATCGCTATCCATCGTAATGGATAATACGCTTGATAAAATTCCGGTAGAAGGAGCTGTTTGGGTATTGGG
>CBETNY010000455.1:0-1994 GCA_965537275.1 uncultured bacterium
CACCATGATAAGGGTCCTGACCTAAAATGACTACCCGAACAGCAGTGAGAGGCGTTAGATTAAAAGCGGCAAAAATTTGGTTCCCGGGTGGATATATGGTTTGTGTTTTGACTTCACGCTTCAAAAATTCCTTAAGCGATTGGAAATAATCCGCTTCAAATTCATCTTGTAAACTCAGTTGCCAACTTTCTTCAATATCGGGTACATTACCAGCCATAAAATATATTTATTTACAATAAATGAGAGATTTTTTTGTTACTTAACTATAATCTGCTTTAATTTGCCTAAGAACATAAATCAATGTAAAATTATGAAAAAAATTATACTGGTCATTGCTGGCTTCCTTTTTATTGCTTTCATTACAAGTTCATGCGCAACCAACAGCAAATGTGCTGCCTATGGTGACGTGCAGAAATATCAAAAAGAGGTACGATACTAAGCCACCCCTTTGGAATACGCTAAGTTATTCAAATTGGCAGATCAGGTGCCGGGCTATGAAGATTTTGTATCTTTGAATGCGACAAAGATGGGCAGTCAAGATGAGAAAAAGCCATAAGATATACATTCTGTTTTTTTTAGCTTATCACTTAAGCTTTGCCTATGGCCAATTTAATACCGAATTGGCAGATACCATTAACAACAAAATTTTATTTGAGCGGGTTAAAAGTTACGGGCCGGTTGTTCACAACCTGGGTTATGGAGTCCGGTATAAAACGGGCAAACGGAAAACCATTCGCACCAGTGTTTTGTGGGAATTTGAAGGAGTGTACATGTACTCGTATCGCCAGGTGAGACTCATTAATCCCTATTTTGCTTTCTCAAAAAAATATGTATATGGAAAATTAAATGATGTTTTTTTTCTTCGTGCCGGACGGTCATGGAAAAAACAGATCAGCAGCAAACCTTATTGGGGAGGTGTTGAAATAAGATACACCTATGGAGGGGGTATCAGTCTGGGATTGGCCAAACCCTATTACCTTTATGTTATCTATTTTTATGAGGAGAGTCCGGGGGTATATAATTATAAAACCAAGACCGAACAATTTGATCCTTCCAATTTATCGTGGGATGACATCTATGGCCGGGCTCCCTTCACAAAAGGGTTAAACGAAATCAGTATTCACCCGGGTATCTATGCAAAGGCAGGATTTAATTTCGAGTTCGGAACTTCGCAAGACAAACTAAGAGCCCTTGAGCTGGGTGTTACCATCGATTTTATTCCGTTGGGCATCTCCATCATGTCCTCCCAACAAAACAATACAGTTTATCCAAGCTTTTACCTGAATTATTCCTTTGGCAAACGTTTCAATAAATATTAATTGTCATAATCAAGTAAAAAGGGATTCTCCGTGATCCAATTTTTAATAACCAATGGCTTTATCGTCGCCCCTGTGGTCGGCACCCCCTTCCAGTTTACCATTGGGAAGCCGTAAAATGGCATCCACTTTTCCAATGACGGGCGCATTTGTTGTATCGATAGCATATCCCAGCTTACGTAATGAATCTTGCAAGGCAAGTGAAAATCCGCCGGGTTCCATTTTAATATTGTCGGGCAGCCATTGTGAATGAAACCGGGGTTGATCAACCGCCTCTTGCATATTCATCCCAAATTCATAAACATTTAAAAAAGTCTGGACCACCGAAGTTATAATTGTAGATCCCCCGGGCGATCCAACTACCATAAAGAGCGCTCCGTTTTTTTCGACGATGGTAGGCGTCATTGAACTGAGCATCCGCTTTTCGGGCTGAATGGAATTGGCTTCGGCCCCCACCAATCCGAACTGATTGGGAACACCCGGTTTCGAGCTGAAATCATCCATCTCATTATTCAAAAAGAAACCGCCGTTGCTCACATATAATTTGGAACCATAGGCCCCATTAAGGGTAGTTGTAACAGCAATCGCATTACCATAAGCATCTACAATCGAGTAATGCGTCGTTTCCATGTGTTCGTAACCCACAATATTTCCATGCTTCACTGTCGATGAGGGGGT
>CBETNY010000456.1:0-1993 GCA_965537275.1 uncultured bacterium
CGGTAATAGGCTTGCATCATCAAAGAATCGGATCGTTTAAAGTCGTCGGTGGTTTTTGGCAACGATTTCAAATAAAAAGCTCTGCTGAGCGGATTAGAATCTTGGGCTGTTGTCTTGGGCTGAGAAGCAGAAGTCGTTTGCTGAGCCTCTTCCGTTGGACCGGCAAAATCAACCTGCTGCCCTTGCTTATTGCTGATAAACCACAAATCTTCCAGTTTTCTTTTTCCCCATCGTTTTACAAAATCGGCATATCCGCGTTTTTTTGCCTGGTCGTTATAAAAATACCAGCCTCCACCGGCTCCAAAGCCCTGTCTGTTGTTTCGGGAACCATTTTCCGTATTGGACAGGGTATTGGCCATAGCAATTTCATCCGCTTCTTTTTTAGCCTCCAGTTGCTTTTTATAGGCTTTTATTTTTGCATCAATCAATACATACAAAGCACCGCTATCAAGTCGTGCCACCTGTTGCAAACTATCCTGTTGATGCAAGGTCTGTAAATCGCTTACCATACTCGATAAAATAGAAGTCTTTTGCTTTAGAGAGTCAAGGTTAGGATAATCATTCGGAAAAGCATTGACCGCCGTATCGTAATAGGCCTGAGCCGCAATATAACTGCCCGACCCAAATAAAAAATCGGCCAGTTTCAAAGCGGAAGTTGCTTTTTGATAGTCATTTTTTTTGGCATAACGCACCGACTTTTTCAACTGAACAACCATCAGACTATCCTGATGATTTTTTTCGGCAATTCCTGCCAAAGCATAATAAATTTGATCACGATAATCGACATACAGATTTTTACCCGCCATTTTTTCCAGAGACCGGGTAATTTCACGGGTGTCACCCGCCAGCGTATCGTAACTCTTGGCTAAATTCAGACGTGCCTCAAAAGCCATTTGAAAGGGAGGATTCAGTTTAATGACTTTTTTAAAACGGCTGGAAGCCTCTTTTAAATCACCTTTATTTTGGTCAATTTGTCCCAGGATAAATAAAATACGGCTGCGCATATCACGATTATGCACAAGGTGTAAGCCCTTTTCAAGATAGGGATAAGCCGATTGTTCATCCTTCTTTGCCAGATAAAAATCAGCCATGACCAAAGGAAGCTTGTTTTTTACATCAAAGGGAAAATCAACGGCATCAAGCTGACTGTTTAACAGGTTAAGCATGGCCTCGGCTTTTTCAAAATTGGCCGTTTCGATGGCTGTTTTGGCCAACCACAACATCCCTTCGTAATGAATGGGGTTTGAAAGATATTTTTTTGCTACAAAATCGAAAACCCGTTTGGCCGGCACATAATCGTGAGCATAGAAATACGCCTTACCCATTAGCAGATAACTCTCTCTTACCCACTTGATTTTTTCTTTACCGCCAAACACCATGGAATGATGTTGTATACCCGACGAAGCCTTTTGAATGGTTCGTTGCATTTTCGTCTTCAACTGCTTTGCCAGTTTTTGATCACCGTAATTATACAGGCGCAAAGTTTGATCGAAACGATCGGTTTGGTTTTTTTTAAGAAAAGTAATTCCTTCGTTCAAATTATTCAAGGCATTCCAATATACGTTGTAATGGCTGGTGAGCGAATGATAGGCACGTGCAGCAGCCGTATTTCGTTTGGTAGAACACGATGAAAAACCAATCATCGCCAAAACGATGATGAGTAAAAGGCTATATTGGTGAACCGGTTTTATTTTCAAATTTGTGTTTGCTTAAAATACGGAATTTTATAAAAAATATTTTACATAAGAGGCAAAATTAATGATTTATCCCATATTGAAAGCACGCGCAATCAATGAAATCGAAGAATTGTTCATCTGATGGTTTGGAATATTCCGAAAGCACCTGATTCTGTTGTTCCTTTGCACTTCTTTGGTACGCGTCTGAAACAAAGTCAAAAACTGAGGGACTTGTTCCCTTTTTTAATCTGATGTTTTATCTGTTTAACCGCTTTGTCCCCCATCCGGCTAAACGGATGATGCATTTGGAAAGCGGG
>CBETNY010000457.1:0-1991 GCA_965537275.1 uncultured bacterium
GTTCTAAACCATGACATTTATCTTTCCATGTACTGGAAAATCAGGTTCAAATAAGAAAAAGCCTTATTGTTTCAGTTGACGCATTGCCCCGCTTAGCAAAGATATTAGGGCTGCCCGAGTCAGGCAAGGGTATATAAACAGCGGTACAAAATCCCCAATAAAATAAATCAACCATCCACCGCTGCCCTTGCCTGAATCGGCCATCCCTTCTAAAAAAGTTGCTAAGCGGTTCAAGCGTTTTTCCGGCCATGTAAGAAGCCATTTGCAAATAGTTAAAAACAGATGTGGGGGACAAACAACGAAAAAGCCCAACCGGAAAACCGGAAGGGCTTCAACGTCAAAAGTAAACAAGAAAAATCAGGCGACATATAACATCTTGTACTTTTCATACACTTTTTGCATATCCTTACTAATCAATTCATCCACCACACGGGCGTACTTCTTGGTCATGTTAATACTGGAATGACCTAACATTTTGGCGACAACTTCAATAGAAATTTGATTCGTCAAAGTGACCGTAGTGGCGAACGTATGCCGGGCAGTGTGCGTGCTGAGGTTCTTATCGATGTGGCAGATGGCAGCTATTTCTTTGAGATAAGCATTCATCTTTTGATTGGTCAATACCGGAAATACAAGGTTTTTTGCCTGGCACTTCGGGTGGTCTTGGTATTTCTCCATCAACTGCCGGGCGGGTGGAAGTATGGGAACATCAAACCAGTTTTTGGTTTTCTGCCGTTTTTTGTGGATCCACAACTGATGATTCTTTTCCTGTATGTCTGAATAGGAGAGATTTTTTACGTCAATAAAGGCCAGACCGGTAAAGCAGCAAAACACATACACATCTTTTACCAGTTCAAGCCGCTGTACCGGCATTTTCTTTTGGATAAGGGTAGTCAATTCATCAGGCGATAAAAAGTCCATGTCCACCTCCTTTAGATGAAACTTAATTCCCCGATAGGGGTCGTTTTTAAGCCAACCGTTTGAAAGGCAAATTCTGGTTATTTTCTTAAGATTTTTAAGATACTTCGTTGCGGAATTATGGCCGCACTTTACCAATTTTTCAGAACGGGAGCCCAAAGGATGAGGTGTCTTCAAATAATATTCAAAATCCCGAATAAAGGCGGGCTTCAATTCAGTGAGCCGCATATCCTCTTTATGGTATTTTCTTTGAATAAAATTCTTGACGTGGACATAAAGCGTTTTGTAACGCTCATACGTGCCTTCGGCAAAGTCTATACCAATGAGACTTTTACACCGGTCATTGTGTTCCTGGATAACCTGAAGAATGGTTTTACTGTTCTCTTCAATGCCCAGGTAGGCATTTTTAAGGCTCGTTGCAGTAACCTCCTTGCCTTCTTCTTCCAGGGCTCTTTTCTTGTTCCTGAGTTTGAATTTAATATGGTCGAACAGGGCACTGAGATACCTGGAAGTTGTGGAGTTTTTTTTCTGGTTTGCCTGGTAAGCATCCCAATCTTTCATATCAACCCCTTCTTGAATTCCAAACTCAGTTCTTTCCCCATTAACGGTGATTCTTACAAAGATCGGAGAAGTCCCGTCTTTGAGTTTTTTTGTTCGTTTTACAAAAAACGAAACTGAAAACGTTGCTCTTTCCATAGCATAAGTTTTTAGGTTTACAAAACTATTTTAACTACGCAAAAGAGACAAATGCAAAACACTGAAAAACAGTGAAAAAGGCTTCAAATAGGTGGACTAAAATAAAAAAAGCTAAGTCCACCGTTTAGTCCACCTCGAATATGCGCTTTTTTACCCTTTTCTGCCAGGAGGCAAAAATAAAAGCCCACTGAAATTCAATCATTTACAGTGGACTTCCTTTTTTTACTACCTTAAAAAGCGGAGAGTGAGGGATTCGAACCCCCGGACCCGTGAAGGTCAACGGTTTTCAAGACCGCCGCATTCGACCACTCTGCCAACTCTCCTTTGAGGCCGCAAAAATACACTTTTTTTCGTTTTTTACAGCCTATCCAAAAAAA
>CBETNY010000458.1:0-1983 GCA_965537275.1 uncultured bacterium
GCGTCCCCAACAGATCGGCAGGCAGCAAATCAGGCGTAAACTGAATCCGGCTGAATTTGGCATCGATAATATTTGCCAAGGAATTAATGGCCAGGGTTTTTGCCAATCCGGGAACCCCTTCAAGCAAAATATGGCCATTGGCCAGCAGCCCGATTAAAAGTCTCTCGGTCATATGTTTCTGCCCGACAATCACTTTATTCATCTCCAGTTTAATCAGGTCGATAAACTGACTCTCTTTTTGAATTTTTTCGTTTAATTCGCGAATATCCGTTTCTAACATGGTATGCGTTTTTTCAAATTTGTCATGCAAAGATAGTAACTCACCCATTATCGGGCTGTTAATCTTTGTTAAACGGATTTAAAGGAGCTTAATTACCCCTCGATTTGTCGAATCTGCTTATCTTTGCGCCATGCAAGAAACCATCCTCATCCTCGATTTCGGTTCCCAATATACCCAGCTTATAGCACGCAGGGTAAGGGAACTCAATGTTTATTGTGAAATTCACCCTTTTAACAAAATTCCACCTTTGGGTTCACACATCAAAGGAGTCATCCTTTCGGGAAGCCCTTTTTCGGTAAGAGACGAAAACGCTCCCATTCCCGACCTTAGTAGTATCAGGGGAAAAATTCCTTTACTTGGTGTGTGTTACGGCGCCCAGTATCTCGCCCAACACAATGGCGGCGAGGTGATGCCATCAAAAATACGCGAATATGGCCGTGCCAACCTGGGATTTATTGATCAGTCGTGCCCGTTGATGCATGGGCTTACTCAAGGCAGTCAGGTATGGATGTCGCATGGCGATACCATTTTAAAATTACCCGGGAACTTTCAGATTATCACAAGCACCTCCAGCGTGAAGGTAGCCGGTTTCCAAATAGCCAACGAAGCCACCTTCGGCATTCAGTTTCACCCCGAGGTCTACCATTCGGAAGAAGGAACCAAGCTTTTAAATAATTTTGTGACTGACATTTGCGGCTGCTCCCAAAGCTGGACTCCCGACTCATTTATCGAAACCACCATCAGCCAACTTCGGAAACAGTTGGGCAACGACAAAGTGGTTTTGGGCCTTTCGGGAGGAGTGGATTCTTCAGTGGCCGCCGTATTGCTGCACAAAGCCATCGGTAAAAATCTCTATTGCATCTTTGTGGACAATGGCCTTTTACGAAAAAATGAGTTTGCCGATGTACTGAATTCCTATAAAAATATGGGACTTAACGTAAAGGGAGTTGATGCATCCGGTTTATTTTTGGATGCACTCAAAGGTATTTCCGAACCGGAAAAAAAACGCAAAGCCATAGGAAAAACTTTTATCGATGTTTTCGACAAAGAAGCCAAAGCAATCGAAGAGGTGAAATGGCTGGCACAAGGCACAATCTATCCTGATGTCATTGAATCGGTTTCGGTAAAAGGGCCATCGGCTACCATCAAATCGCATCATAATGTGGGTGGATTGCCCGATTTTATGAAGCTGAAAATTGTGGAGCCGCTCAACACACTTTTCAAAGATGAAGTCAGGCGTATTGGAAAGGCACTTCAAATGCCGGCTCACATTTTAAACCGGCATCCTTTCCCGGGACCAGGTCTTGGCATTCGGGTTTTGGGTGAAATTACTCCGGAGCGTATAAAAATCTTACAAGAAGTGGATGATATTTTTATCAGCGGATTAAAAAAAGAAGGTTTGTATGACAAGGTCTGGCAGGCATTGGCCGTTTTGTTACCCGTTCAATCGGTTGGTGTGATGGGCGATGAGCGCACCTACGAAAATGTGGTAGCGTTGCGCGCTGTTGGCTCCACCGATGGCATGACAGCCGATTGGTCACATTTACCTTATGAATTTCTTGCTCAGGTTTCCAACGACATCATCAACAAAGTAAAAGGGGTAAACCGCGTGGTATATGACATTAGTTCCAAACCGCCGGCCACTATTGAGTGGGAATAAGGGGAGTGCCTAGAGTTTTGAGTTTGGAGTGCCTAAAGTGTGG
>CBETNY010000459.1:0-1981 GCA_965537275.1 uncultured bacterium
TTTTCCGGTTCGTCGGCAATTTTCACCGGGGCTGAGGATCTCAATGTGGTTCATGGCTGTGATCCGGGTTTGTCTTCCTGCATATCTTTTAAAACCTTGTTTACCTCGTCTTCTGTTTTATATAAAACATCTTTACAGATACGGATGAGTTCGGAAGCGCGTTTTACTTTTTCGGACAAATCGTCTACCGAGATATCATCGCTTTCAATTTCAGCCACAATGTTTTCCAATTCTTCAATGGCTTCGGAATAATTTATTTTTTTCATGAGTCCTTAATTTTTGTAATAACACTTTCAACTTTCCCTTGATGGAGTTGTGTAGTAATGGAATCGCCGGTATTTACATCTGTTGAAACTTTTAAGGCTTTGCCGTTAATATAGGTGATGCTGTAGCCTCTTTTTAATACATTTTCGGGTTTCAGCAGTTGTACTTTGTTTTCAAGCAATTCCAGGCGGCTAAAGGCGTCTTTTTGTCGTTGGGCACTGTAAATTTGCAGCATATTTTGCTTTTGAATCAGCTCTTGCCGGGCTTTTTGCAGTTGTTGTTGGGGACGTAATTGTAGTTTCATCGTTGCCTCATTCAATCGTTTACGACCTTTGATTAACAAACGCAAAGCAGCCTGCTCCGTTGATTTAACAAGGTGTTGCAAATTGGTATCCTGATGGTTCAACAAATTCATGGTATGAATTTGAAGAATACGGATTAGCTGTCCCAAATGCACTCGTTGGGTTTCCAACTGCCGCATCGTCGAACGTTGCAAGTTGTTTTCTGCTGTTTCCACACGATTTGAAAAGTTATGAAAAGCCTGTAGCAGAAAATGGCCGGCTTCGGTGGGTGTGATTTTGTTGGCGAAAGCCACCATTTGGACAATCGTTTCGTTGGTGGAATGGCCGATGCCCGTAATCACCGGCAATGGGAACCTGGCTACTTCTTTTGCAAGATAATAGTTATCGTAGGCATTCAATCCCACGTCTCCACCGCCACCCCGGATGATGCACACCACATCGAATTGTTCTTTTTGCTTGGCAATATCACGCAATTGAAGTCCGATGGAACGGACAGCCCCATCGCCCTGGAGCAGGGCCGGGAATAGATGAATGGAGAACCGGTAGCCCCAGGCATTATTTTGAATCACCTTTAAAAAATCGTGATAACCTTTACTGGTTTCTACTGAAATAACGGCGATTCTTTTTGGAAGTAGTGGAAAGTGTCGTTTTTTATTTTCATCAAACAGGCCTTCTTTTTTCAGGCGTTGTATGTTTGCCTGTTTTTCGCGTGCCATTTCGCCAAGGGTAAACGACGGCTCAGCATCCAGAATATTTAAAGCGAGCCCGTAATGTTCGTGAAAACTCACCCGTGCCAGAAAAAGCACTTTCATCCCGTCTTTGAGCACTTCCCCCGTTACTTCCCTGAATTTCCGGTTGATCTGGTTAAACTGTCCCGACCAGATATTGGCACGGATTTGTGTTTTGACCTGTCCGTTTTGTTTTTCAACGAGATCGGGATAGCAATGGCCGCTTTTGGGGTAAAAATTCAGCTTTGCAATTTCGGCAGTTACCCAATACGAAGCCGGAAACGCCCGGCTGATAACCCGGCTGATGCTTTGGGTGATTTCCAATAAGCTGTAAATCTGTTTATTTCCTTCGGTCTGCGGCATGAGCTCTTATTTCACAGCAAAGATAAACTGATTTTTGGCTTATGCTGTTTGCATGAACCATGAATGTTTTCAGATAATCCTATATTTTTTAGATCGAATAAAACGGTTGGTTAGTACAATCATACCCATTACAAACAGACTAATGATCAGGATGCCCCAGGCGGGTAAAAATGAACTTAGATAAACCAAGCCTATAATTGCTCCCACCAGAAACATTCCCAGAAACATCAATATCATGGTTCCTCCTTTTTGTTGTGCTTCGCGCGGCTGCGTAAAAGGTAATTTCGTTTTTTTGGAAGTTACCATGATCAATGACATAAGGAT
>CBETNY010000460.1:0-1977 GCA_965537275.1 uncultured bacterium
ATTTTTTTCGGATTTATTTTATCCACATCATCCTTAAAATCATGAACTTCTTTAGCGACGTCTTTTAAGTCTTTGGCCAATTCACCTTCTTCGGTGACTTTTTTAAATTCACGCATGCCTTTGCCAAGGCCCTTGGCAAGTTCGGGGATTTTTTTTCCACCGAAAAGCAACAAAACTGCCACGGCAATCATAATCATTTCGGGGGTCCCTATCCAGCCTGTGTATTGAATCATGGTATGCTTTTTTTTGCAAAGGTAATTAATTCCATCACATCTTGTTTTCCAACTTACTCACTAGAATTGTGTATTTTTGTCGGCAAACCGTCAGGCTGTTCTATCGCCACGCTTAGGCGTGGAGGAAAGTCGGGACAACACAGGGCGCCATACTTCCTAACGGGAAGGCACCGCATTGAGCGGCGACAGCAAGTGCCACAGAAAATAACCGCCGATGTCCATGCTCTTGGGTGTGGGCAGGCAAGGGTGAAAACGTGGGGTAAGAGCCCACGCGTGGTGGTGGTGACATCATCATGGGGTAAACCTTATGGGTTGCAAGGCCAAATATACCGGCGCAGAATTTTTTCTGTAAGGGCGGCCCGTCCGATGCCGGAGGGTAGGCTGCTTGAGCATGGGGGTGACTCCATGCCTGGATAAATGATAGAAGTCACGCCTGTAGCGTGATACAGAATCCCGCTTACAGGCCTGACGGTTTTTTTATCCCTTGAAATGTTTCATGGTTTCTTCTATTGAAAATCCTTCTTGGGACTCCAAATGCGTATAGGCTTGTTTCAATGTCTGTAACAACTTTTCAACATCCTCTTTGGTTTGATAAAGGGTTATTTGAACCCTTACCCCCGCATTGTTGTAGGGTACGGCAGGAAACAAACCGGCAGTGGCAGTCATCTTATTGCCAAAAATAAATTTACCGGCTTCAAATACAGCTTCCGGTTTGCCAAATGGAAAATATACCGTGGGAGTTCGGGTATAATCGGCTAAGGGTAACCCCAACTCCTCAACACGGTCGTACAGGTAATCGATTAATATTTTCAGTTGATTTTGCAGGTCGTAAATTTCAGGACTTAAATGAATTTTTGATGAGGCAATCAGCCCGCCGAGTGTGGATGATTCAAGCGGGCCGGTAAACATAAGCGGGCCGCTTAAATAGATTAATTGCTTCTTGATTTCCTCGTTGGGGCATACGATGGCACCCCCTCCGGCACCATATCCTTTGCCAAACGATACGGCCAACACCATTTTGGGATGTTGTTTGCCCTGCGATAAAACATAGCCCGAGCCATTTGGTCCGGTCCAGCTTACACCATGCGCATCGTCTACATAAGTGTAAAATTCATCGTATTTATCCATTAAGGCATTAATTTTTTGAACAGGAATGACATCTCCATACATCGAATAAACCCCGTCGGCCAGATACCAAACCTTTTTGTGGGTCTTTCTTAATTCAATAATTCTTGCTTCCAGTTGTTCCATGTTGTTGTGACGAATCATTTCAATATGGGCTCCATGCGCTTTAACCATGTCGGAAGCCATACTAATGGTCGAATGAACGTGATGATCTAAAATGACAGCATCTTTCCGGTCGATGAGCAAAGGTAGGGCCCCTACGTGGGCCAGGGTGGTTTTCGGGTACAATACAACCGGGTTGTTAAAAACTTTTGAAAGGATGGATTCTGCTTCGTCGGTTAGATGTAAGTGCATGAACTCCCGTGAGATAGACAGGTTAAATCCATTGTTCTTAATGGCCTCAATGGCGCCATTTTTTATTCGCTCGTCATGCATCAGCATCAGGTAATCGCTTAGGGAAAAGGTGACGAACTTTTCTCCCTGAATGTTTATCCTTTTTTCTCCTGCACCCATCTCTTTGTGGGTAGCAATGTGTCCCATACCCGAGCTTTTTGCGAAATCAATCACTTCGAAAGCCTTGTTAATTAATGCATTTGCCATTTTATTGTGGTTTAATTAA
>CBETNY010000461.1:0-1974 GCA_965537275.1 uncultured bacterium
TACAAAAAATACGAAGAAATCAATACGCATTATTTGGAGAATCTGGAATTTATGTTGAAAAACAAGATTTATCCCGGCATTGCAACACACGATATTCCGCTCATTGAAGGGGCATACAAATTATTGGAAAAGTATAAAGTACCGAAAGATAAATACGAATTCCAGATGCTTTACGGTGTAACGCCTTCATTGAGAAAAAGCATCATCGACAAAGGTCATCGCCTGCGTGTTTATGTCCCTTTTGGTGAAGATTGGTTTCCGTATTCCACACGGCGTTTAAAAGAGAACCCGAAAATGGCATCCGAAATCATAAAAGCGCTATTTGTAAGGGGCTAATTTGATAGCTGTTCCTAATTGAATTGTTTTTTTAAGGTCTTTTAAGAAAGTAATCGACTGCTTTTGACTGATTCAGCCGGTCAAAGTTGAAGCATTGCAATATTTTGATTACTTTTGCAAAGCTAAATCTCCAAATAAAAAACAATGAGTAAGAAAAGGGTGCTCTATGTAGCACAAGAGATTATGCCCTATTTGCCAGAATCACACATGAGCAAGATAGGACGTTTCCTCCCGCAAAAAATTCAGGAATCAGGAAAAGAAATCAGAGTCTTTATGCCTCGTTTTGGCTTGGTAAACGAACGACGAAATCAGTTGCACGAAGTCATTCGTTTGTCAGGAATGAACTTGATTATTGAGGACATTGATCATCCGTTAATCATTAAAGTTGCTTCCATCCAGCAAGCCCGGATGCAGGTTTACTTTATCGAAAATGAAGACTTCTTCCATCGTAAATTTATTTTTAGAGATGCCAAGGATAAATTCTTCAACGATAATGATGAACGAACCATCTTCTTTTCAAAAGGAGTCCTTGAAACTGTGAAAAAACTGGGTTGGGCACCGGATGTTATTCATTGTCATGGCTGGTTCTCAGGATTATTGCCGCTATTTGTTAAAACCGCTTACAAAGACAACCCCATTTTTAGTGACGCAAAAATTATACTCTCACTTTATAACGACGGCTTTAAAGAAAAGTTTAACGACGATTTTGCCCGTAAAATTAAGATGAACGGTATTCCGGATGATTTATTAAATCACTACAATAATGCCGATTATCTATCGTTGATGAAAGGTGCAATTGACCATTCAGATGCATTTATCATCGGAGAAGAAAAAATAGACGACGATGTTTTGGCCTATGCCAAAGCCAGTGGTAAACCGATTTTAGAATATCAGGGAGATGAAGAGTATTTTGAAGCCTTTAACCAATTTTATGACCAAATTATTGAATCAGACCAAAAATAAATGGTGGCGACGCGTTTCGCCACTCCAACTGATTGCCTTAACCATCTTTACTGCTTTTTTTGTTAGCTCGTGTACAAAAACACCCAGCCAGTTGGGTGCCGATTTATTACCCGACAGCACGTTGCAGGTTGTTTTTACCGACACGGCAAGTATTGTAGCTTACTCGCAGCGTATTGATACCACGCGTTCCGACGAACTCCTGCAATCTTACATCGGAAGCATTCACGACCCTGTTTTCGGCCAAACCAACAGCAGCTTGTATACCAAAATTATCACCTCTACCGTAGGGCATCGCTTTGGGACCCATCCGAAACTCGACTCCTTGGTTTTACAACTGACTTATGCGGGCGTTTATGGCGATACCAACACTTACTTACACCTTCATGTGTATGAGTTGGCGCAAGATTTGTTTTACGATAGCGTATACTATTCAAACAAGACACTCTCAACATTGGGAACCGATTATGCTGATTACGTCTTTCAACCCCGTCCCAATAACAAAGTTATTATCGGGTCTGACACCGTTAGCAAAGTGGTTCGTATTAGACTCAGCGACTATTCTACCGAGTTAGGCGAAAAACTTCTCAATGCAGACACTACCGTTTTGGATAGCAATGAATTGTTTATGGATTATTTTAAAGGGCTGTATTTAACTACGGATGTAAAAACCGAAGG